>JBARNF010000821.1:0-4014 GCA_049802835.1 Bradyrhizobium sp. | reverse complement strand
CCTGGCGGCGCGTGCCTCCGGCCGCGGGGCCTGGATCGCGCCAGCCAACGAGCCGTTCAAGGATATCGTTGCGCTCACGCCGCCGATCGAATTCGCCGCGTGGTTGCCCCTGCAGGACGCACAGGTGAACCTGATCCGCGCCGACGCCCGCGGCTTTCTGGCGCTCAACGCGGACACTTTGTCGGATGAGCTCGAACGACGGCCGATCAATGTCCGGCGACTGCTGATCCTGCTGCGACGGGTCGCGTTGCGCCGCGGGGCGAGTTACGTGTTCGAGCCCAACGGCGACGCGCTGCGACGCTCGGTGGAACGCGGCTTCACCGTGCTGCTGACGGATCTGTTCCGTCGCGGCGCATTCTCCGGCACGACCGCGGCGGAGTCGTTCAAGGTCGTCACCGATGACGCGGTCAATACCGCGGCGGACCGCGACGCCGGCCGCTTGCTGGTGGAGCTGCGCGTCGCGCCGGCGCTGCCTTTGCAGTTCCTCACCGTTCGCCTGGCGCAGACCGGAGAACGCCTGACCGTCGTGGAGGAGCTCTAGCCATGGCCGCCCCGGTCTATCCGTTCACCGCCTTCAACTTCGCGGTCGAGATCAATCGCGGGCAGGACGGCGCAGCGCTGGTGAACGCGGCGTTCTCCGAGTGTGACGGCCTCGAAATGTCGATGGAGGTGAAGACCATCCGCGAAGGCGGCGGCAACGGCCGGCAAATCCGCTTGAACGGACCCGTCAGCTTCGGCCAGGTCACGCTCAAACGCGGCATGACGGCGAGCTTCGATCTGTGGAGCTGGTTCCGCGACAGCGTGACCGATCCACGTCTGCGCGCCGATGCCGACGTCGTGCTACTCGCCGCCGACGGCAAGACCGAGCGCGCGCGTTTTCAGCTTGCGCGTTGCGTGCCGATCAAGATGAAGGCGCCGGCGCTCAACGCGAAGGACGGCCAGATCGCCGTCGAGGAACTGCAGATCGCCTACGAGACGATGACGTTCAAACCCACGCCGTGACGCGAGACCGATCATGGAAGCCAAGCTGGAGAAGGCGAAGTTGATCGAGCTGCAGCAGGACTTCAAGGCCGTCAAATCCGGCGGCCAGACGGTCGAGGTCCAGTTCAATCCCGAATCGCTCAAGGTCACCTTCGCCAATCAACTGGTGCAACCACAGGGCGGAGACCAGGCGAGCGGCAGCAGCGGTCGCCAGTTCGTCGGCGCCGGCACCACCAAGCTCGCGCTTCTGCTGTGGTTCGACGTGACCGCGATGACGCAGGACGCGGTCGACGACGTGCGGCGCCTGACGCAAAAGGTCATCTTCTTCATGACGCCGCAGAAGTCGGACGCCGATCCGAAGAAGCTCGCGCCGCCGGCTGTGCGCTTCTCCTGGGGCCCATTCCTGTTCGACGGCATGGTCGACGGATTGGAAGAGACGCTCGAGTTCTTCTCGCCGGACGGCAAGCCATTACGTGCCAACATTTCCCTGACCCTGTCGCAACAGAAGATCCTCGAGGCGACGTTCAAGGGCGACGGGAAGGTGCCGGCGAACCCCGGTCACACACCGCTCAAGAGCGCGAAGAGCGGCGATTCGTTGCAGGGCATGGCGGCCAAGAACGGCAAGGACGACTGGCAGTCGATTGCCGCCGCCAACGGCATCGAAGATCCGCTGCGCCTTCCTGCCGGACAACTCGTCGATCTCCAGGCCGGTCTTTCCATCGGCGCGGGGGCGTCCTTGGGCATGTCGGCCGGGGTCGGGGTATCGGCCGGGATCGGCGTATCGGCGAGCGTCGCGGCGCCGAGCGTGAGCTTGAACGCATCACTCGGCGGCGGCGTTAGCGGCACGTTCGGGGTCAACTGATCGGAGGCTCGCTCATGGCGATCGTGATCAACGATTTCACAGCAGTGGCGGAAGCTCCGCCGACCCAGCCCGCAGCCGCGCAGGACGGCAAGGAGGCCGACCAAAAGGGTGCGCAAGCCCCTGCACCGTACGACATTGCGCCGGTGCTGCACCTGCTGGCGTACCGGGCATTGCGTGTGTGGGCGCACTAGGCGCGGGCCAACGTCACTGAGGAGAGCGGGAGATGCCGGACAGTTCGTCTCTGCCCATTCAGGGCGCACGGCCGTCGATCGAGATCGCAGGCCAGCGCGACGCGACCCTGACCGCGTCGATGCTCGGCCTCGACATCATCGATTCGGCCGACGGCCTGGCGCGTTGCGAGCTGCTGTTCGGCAATTGGGGCGGACCCGACAAACCCGGCTTCCAGCACTTCGATCGCTCCAAGCTCGACTTCGGCAAGGGGATGAAAGTGAAGCTGGCCGAGGACCTGCTGTTCGAAGGACGGGTGAGCGCCATCAACGCGCATTTCCCCGACGGCGGCCCGCCGCAAATCGGCGTATGCCTCGAAGACCGGCTGCAGGATCTGCGCATGACGCGGCGAACGCGTTGCTTCACCGACGCCTCGCTCGGCGACGTGATCCGGCAGATCGCCGGCGATCACGGCCTGCAGGCACAGGTCGATCTGCACGGCGAGCAGCACAAGGTCCTGGCGCAGGTGAATCAGAGCGACCTCGCCTTCCTGCGCGATCTCGCCCGGCGCGAAGACGCACAGATCTGGGTCACCGGCACGCAATTGAAGGCGGCGGCGCGGGCGCAGCGCAATAGCGGCGGCGTGGAGCTGGCCTGGGCCGGAAAGCTGCGCGAGTTCACGGTCAGCGCCGATCTGGCGCATCAGCGCACCAGCCTCATCGCCAGCGGCTGGGACGTCGCGGACAAGCGCGTCGCCAAGCACGAGGCCGACGAAGCCGCGGTTCGCGCCGAGCTCAATGGCGGCGACAGCGGCGTCGCCACGTTGAAGCGCGCCTTCGGCGTCCGTGCGGACACGCTGGCGCATGGACTGGCATTCGATGGCGGCGACGCGCGCGCGCTCGCCGAGGCGAGCCTGCGTCATCTGGCGCGGCGCTTCGTGGTCGGGTCCGGCGTCGCCGAGACGTCCGCCAAGCTGGTCGTCGGCGCCAAGCTCGCGCTGAAGGGGCTCGGCCCCCTGTTCGAGGGCGACTACACCCTGACCTATCTGCACCATCGTTTCGATTTGAAGGCCGGCATGCGCACCGAGTTTCGCTGCGAGTGTCCGTCCGTGGGGAAGGGCCGTTAGCATGCACGTGATCGACCTTCCCGCGCACGAGCACCAGCTCTACGAGCGCCTGCCGACCGGCTGGGGCGGACGCTGGTACGGCGTGTTCCCGGCCCAGGTTCTCGACATCAAGGATCCGGACAACCAGGGTCGGGTGAAGGTCACGCTGCCGTGGTCGCCGGACGCGAAAGGCGGCCGCTATGAAGCCTGGGCGCGGCTCGCGACCCTGTTCGGCGGCAACAATCGCGGCAGCTGGTTCGTGCCGGACGTCGACGACGAGGTGCTGGTCGCGTTCGAGCACGGCGACGCGCGCCGGCCCTATGTGCTCGGCGGCTTGTGGAACGGCCGCGACAAAGCGCCGGAATCAATGGACGGCGCCGGGAGCAATTTCAAGAAGGTGCTGCGCTCGCGCAACGGCGTGACGGTGACGCTGGACGATCGGGACGGACAGGAAAAGCTCCTGCTGGAAACGCCGGGCGGGCAAAAGGTGAGCCTGAAAGACGGGCCGGGCGCAATCGAGATCGAGGACAGCAGCGGAAATTCGGTCAAGCTCCAGGTCGACGGCATCACCGTCACGGCAACCGCCAAAGTCACCGTGAACGCCAGCCAGATCGCCGTCTCGGCCGGTCTGGTCACGGTCGACGCCGGCATGTCGAAGTTCTCGGGCGTGGTGCAGGCCGACACGATCATCAGCAACAGCGTGATCTCCGCGTCCTACACGCCCGGGGCAGGAAACATCTGGTGACCGCATGACCGCGCACCCGCTTCAATGGCATGCGCCCGAGCCCTTGTGGGCGCGCTTCGGCGCGACGCCACAAGAAGCGGTCACCGCGCCGGACCAGTTCCGGCCGGCCATTCTGCGTTTCGCCAGCGACGACTTCATGGAGCAGATGATCGG
>JBARNF010000820.1:0-10030 GCA_049802835.1 Bradyrhizobium sp. | reverse complement strand
GAGCTCGGCCGGCATGGGCGCTGCGACCGGGATGCGATGGTCGGTCTTGTCGACGCGACCACCGGGGAAGACGAACTTGCCGGGCATGAACACGACTTTGTCGTGGCGCTTGCCCACCAGCACCTTCGGCACCGCGCCGCTGCGATCCACCAGGATCAGCGTCGCCGCATCCCTGGGCTTGGTATAGGGATGGTGGTCGGCTTCCTTCTCGGCGGGCTTGCCCGCCGGCGCGCCCGTCGCCTGTGCCGTCTCGCTCATGTCCTCCCCGCTTTTTTTGTTTTGTCGTTTGCTCACACCGGCGGAATGCCCTCGGCCGGATTGTCGTCGAAGCCGTGCATGCGGAATGCCCATTGCAGCCCGACTACGGCGCCCTTGACCGGCTGCAGCAGAACCAGCGAGGCGATCAGCGTGACCGGCAGATAGATCGCGAGCTGCAGCGCCACCGGCGGCGCGTAGTTGGTCTCGATCGAGAGCACCATCGGCACGATGATATGGCCGACGATGACGATCACGAGATAGGCGGGCAGGTCGTCGGCGCGATGGCCGGAGAAATCCTGGCCGCAGCGGTCGCATTTGTCGGCGACCTTCAGGAAGGCGCGAAACAGCTTGCCTTCGCCGCAGCGCGGGCAGCGGCCGCGCAGACCGCGCTTCATCGCCGTCCACACGTCGCGCTTCTCGGCCGCGCCCGCGTCACGCGTCCAGGTTTGCGGTGGCAATGCTTGCGGCGTCAAGACTTGGGGCGTCAATGCTTGCGGCGTTGGGCTCATGGCGTCCATGATCTGCCTTTCTTCGATGTGCCGGGCTTGCGTTTTGTCTCCGCCTTGCGGCTTTTATCCCCGGGCTTCGGCCGAGCCTCGGATTTGGCGCGCTTCGATGACTTGGCCTTCGCCTTGACGGTGGTCTTGCTTTTGGAACGGTCGCGGCGCGGGTGGCGCGACACCAGCACGTCGGCCTGGGTCAACAGCTCGAAACGCAGCGCACCGGCCACCGGTTGAGCTTCTACCAGACGCACGTCGACGACGTCACCCAGCCGGTGCATGGCACCGCTGCGCGGGCCGATGAGCGCGTGCCGCGTCTCGTCGTAGTCGAAATATTCCGTGCCGAGGGTGCGGATCGGAACCAGGCCGTCGGCGCCGGTCTCATCGAGCTTGATGAACAGGCCGGCGCGGGTGACGCCGGAGATGCGGCCCTGGAACGTCGCGCCGACACGGTCGGCGAGGTGATGGGCGATCAGGCGGTCGGCGGTCTCGCGCTCGGCCTTCATCGCCCGCCGTTCGGTCACCGAGATCTGCGCCGCGACCTCGGCGAGATGATCGGGTGTCTCGCTGTCGGGCAGGGCGCCGTCGCCGAGGTTCAACGCGCGCAGCAGGCCACGATGCACGACGAGGTCGGCGTAGCGGCGGATCGGCGAGGTGAAGTGGGCGTAGCGTCGCAGGTTCAGTCCGAAATGTCCGTAGTTCTCGACCGAATATTCCGCCTGCGCCTGCGAGCGCAGCACGACCTCGTTGACGAGATGCTCGTAGTCCTGGCCGGCCACCAAGGTCAGCACGCGGTTGAACAGAGACGGCCTGAGTGCACCGCTCTTGGTGAAGGGCACGTCGAGCGTTTTCAGGAATTCCTGCAGCGCATGCACCTTCTCGACCGTCGGCTCATCATGCACGCGGTAGATCAAGGGCAGCGCCTTCTTCTCCAGCAATTCGGCCGCGGCGACGTTGGCCGAGATCATGAACTCCTCGATCAGTCTGTGGGCGTCGAGGCGCTCGGGTACGACGACGCGATCGACGGTGCCGTCCTTGTTGAGCAGGATCTTGCGCTCGGGAATGTCGAGGTCGAGCGGATCGCGCGCGTCGCGGCCACGCTTGGCGACCTCATAGGCCGCATAGAGCGGCTTCAGAATCGGTTCGAGCAGCGGACCGGTGATGTCGTCGGGCTTGCCGTCGATCGCGGCCTGCGCCTGCGCATAGGACAGTTTCGCAGCCGAGCGCATCAGCACGCGGTGGAACGAATGTGAGCGCTTGCGGCCGTCGGCGCCGATCACCATGCGCACCGCGAGCGCGCCGCGCGCTTCACCCGGCACCAGCGAACAGAGATTGTTGGAGATGCGCTCGGGCAGCATCGGCACGACGCGATCGGGGAAGTACACCGAATTGCCCCGGACGAGTGCATCGCGATCGAGTGCCGAGCCGGGCCGCACGTAGTAGGCGACGTCGGCGATCGCGACGTGGAGAATGAAGCCGCCCTTGTTGTCGGGATCGGGATCAGGCTCGGCATGAACGGCGTCGTCATGGTCCTTGGCATCGGGCGGATCGATCGTGACCAGCGGCAGGTCGCGCCAATCCTCGCGGCCCTTCAAGGTTGCGGGCTGCGCGGCTTCGGCTTCCGCCACCGCCGCAGACGAGAACTCGAGCGGGATCTCGTGGGCATGAATCGCGATCAGGCTGATCGCCTTTTCGGTCGCGACCGAGCCGTAGCGCTCCTTCACCCGTCCCGACGGCAGGCCGTAGCCGCGGCCGCGCAACAGGTCGACGCTGATGAGATCGCCGTCTTGCGCGTCCTTGGTATCGCCAGGGGCGATCGAGAGCTCGCGGCCGGCCTGCTTCTTGTCGACGGGGATCAAGCGCCCGCCGCCGCCGGGGTTGCTTCTGAAAATGCCGAGCACGCGGTTGCGCGCCTGGTCGAGCACCTTGATGACGCGGCCGCGATAGGAAACACCTTCGCCGTCCTTGATCGGGTCGACCCGCAGCAATGCACGGTCGCCGACGCCCGCGGTGGCGCCGGGGCGGGCATGGCGCGGGGTGTGGATGCGGATGCGCGGCGGCTCGGACTGCTCGGCCTCGTCCCACTCGGCCGGCTTGGCGATCAATTCGCCGTCGCTGTCGCGGCCGGTGATGTCGGCGACCAAGGTGGCCGGCAGCGTCGCTGGCTCGATGACGGTCTTGCGGCCGCCCTTCTTCACGGTGCCGTCCGCGACGAGCTCGCGCAGCAACTGCTTGAGCGCGGCGCGATCGGCATTCTTCAGGCCGAATTCACGGGCGATGTCCTTGGTGCCAACCTTGCCCGGATTGGCGCGGATGAAGGCGACGATGGCCTCCCGCGGAGGGAGGCCGATGTCGCGCTCTTTGGTCATTTTCTCATCCGCGGGCCTTGCCGGCGCTTTTCTTGGGCGTCGCCTTCGTCGCAGGCTTGGCCGATGTCTTGGCGGCCTTGGCGACAGGCGCGCGCGCCTTGCTGGTGGACTCTGATTTCGGCTTGGCCGTGGCCTTCTTGGCCACCGCTTTCTTCACGGGCTTCGGCGAGTCGTCGTCGCCGCCGGCCTTCGGCTTGGCAGCCTTGCCGGCGGACTTGGCCGGCTTCGCAGCCTTGGTTTTGCTGTCCTTGGCCTTGCTGACCTTGCCCCTGCCAGCCTTGGCCTTGCCGCCACCCTTGGCGGCGCGCTCGTCGAGCAGGGCGATCGCCTCGGCCAGCGTGATCGTATCCTTTTCCTTGTCGCCAGGAATGGTTGCGTTGACGCCGCCCGCGGTCACGTAGGCGCCGTAGCGGCCGGCCTTGACGGCGACGGCTCCGAGCGACGGATGGTCGCCGAGCGCCTTGCCGGGATCGGCGCCGAAGCGCTTGCTCGGACCCTTGGCGATCTTCTCGGCGATCAGCGTCACCGCGCGGTTGAGGCCGATGTCGAACACCTCGTCGCCGGCTTCGAGACTCGCATAGGTCTTGTCGTGTTTCACGAACGGCCCGAAGCGGCCGAGGCCGGCCGTGATCGGCAGGCCGGTCTCCGGATGCCGTCCGATCTCACGCGGCAGCGACAGCAGCTTCAGCGCCAGCTCGAGATCGACATCCGACGGCTGGGTGCCCTTCGGGATGCCGGCGCGCTTCGGCTTCTCGCCTTCGGCGTAATCCTTCTGCTCACCCAGTTGGATGTAGGGTCCGAAGCGGCCGGCCTTCACGGCGACGTCGCGGCTCGTGTCCGGATCCTGGCCGAGGATGCGATCGGCGGCGGCCTCGCTGTCGGCCGCCAGCGGCCGGGTGTAGCGGCACTCCGGATAGTTCGAGCAGCCGACGAAGGCGCCGAACTTGCCGGCCTTCAAATTCAGCCGTCCAGTGCCGCAGGTCGGACATTGCCGGACGTCGCCACCATCGTCGCGCGGCGGATAGATGTGCGGGCCCAGCATCTCGTCGAGCGCATCCAGCACCTGCGCGACGCGCAGATCCTTGATGTCGTCGACGGCGGCGATAAAGCCGGTCCAGAAATCCTTCAGCACCTGCTGCCAGGCGATCTCGTTGTTGGAGACGCGGTCGAGCTGCTCCTCGAGATCCGCCGTGAAGTCGTATTCGACGTAGCGGCGGAAGAAGTTCTCCAGGAACGCGATGACGACGCGGCCCTTGTCCTCGCCGTAAAGCCGCTTCTTCTCGAGCTTCACATAGCCGCGGTCCTTGAGCACCTGCAGGATCGAGGCATAGGTGGAGGGCCGGCCGATGCCGAGCTCCTCCATGCGCTTGACCAGCGAGGCCTCGGAGAAGCGCGGCGGCGGCTCGGTGAAGTGCTGGGTCACGGACAGGTTCTGACGCTTCAGCGCCTCGCCCGGGCTCATCTGCGGCAGGCGGCGGCCGTCCTCGTCCTCCTCGTCGTCGCGGCCTTCCTGATACAGCGCGAGAAAGCCGTCGAACTTGATCACCTGGCCGGTCGCGCGCAGCTCCAGCGTGCGCGCACCCGCCTTGGCGATGATGTCCACCGTGGTGCGTTCGAGCTCGGCCGATTCCATCTGGCTGGCGATGGTGCGGGTCCAGATCAGCTCGTAGAGCTTGGCCTGGTCGTCATCGAGCCGCTTGCGCAGCTCGGCAGGCTTGCGTGACAGGTCGGTCGGGCGGATTGCTTCGTGGGCTTCCTGCGCGTTCTTGGCCTTGGTCTGGTACTGGCGCGGGCTGTCCGGAACATATTTGTTGCCGTAGATCTCGCCGATCACCTTGCGGGCCTGGGTGATCGCCGAGCCGTCGATCTGCACGCCGTCGGTTCGCATGTAGGTGATGAGGCCGGTGGTCTCGCCACCGATGTCGATGCCCTCATAGAGGCGTTGCGCGATGCGCATCGTGTGCGCCGGCGCGAAGCCGAGCTTGCGGCTCGCCTCCTGCTGCAGGGTCGAGGTGGTGAAGGGCGCCTGCGGATTGCGCCGCGCGGGTTTCGCATCGACGGTCGCGATCGTATAGCTCGCCGCGTTCAGCGCCGTCTTGAAATCTTCCGCTTCCGCGCCGGTGCCGATGTCGAGCCGCTGGATCTTCTTGCCGTCGGCGCCGACCAGGCGCGCCTCGAAGGTATCGCCGCGCGGCGTCGCCAGGGTCGCGACCAGCGACCAGTATTCGCGCGGCACGAACTTCTCGATCTCGAGCTCGCGGTCACACACCAGCCGCAGCGCAACCGACTGCACGCGGCCGGCCGAGCGGGCGCCCGGCAGCTTGCGCCACAGCACCGGCGACAGGGTGAAGCCGACGAGGTAATCGAGGGCGCGGCGCGCCATGTAGGCGTCGACCAGCGCGCCGTCGATCTCGCGCGGATGCTTCATCGCCTCCGAGACGGCCTGCTTGGTGATGGCGTTGAACACGACGCGCTCGATCTTATGATCCTTGATCGCGCGCTTCTCCTTCAACACCTCCAGCACGTGCCAGGAGATCGCTTCGCCCTCGCGATCAGGGTCGGTGGCGAGAATCAGTCGGTCCGCCCCCTTGAGCGACCGCGCAATGTCGTTGAGTCGGCCGGCCGCCTTGGGGTCGACCTCCCAGATCATGCGGAAATTCTCATCCGGATCGACAGAACCGTTCTTGGCCGGGAGGTCGCGCACGTGGCCAAACGACGCCAGAACCTCATAGGAGGAGCCCAGATACTTATTGATCGTCTTGGCCTTGGCAGGCGACTCCACGATGACGATGTTCATGTATTTCCAATGGCTTAGTGGAAGAATTGAAGCCGGTTTCGCGGGATTCGCGTCGGGGCTCGTTGACCCGAACATGGGTGGTGAGGCGGTTCCTGTCAAATCGAGGGGTGTTGAAAGTCGATTGCGTTGGACCCGCGAAGTACCTATCAGGTTGTAAGAGCGCCAGGGTCCCGGCTCCGACGTTCGCATCAGCTCGCCGCAGGTTCGCTCACGAACGTCACTGTCAAACGACACTAGCAGAATCAAGACTCTAGTGTAGCTTTGGATCTGACACTCGTTTGCAGGAGGCGCGGACATCCTGACGTGAACGTCCGATCCGCCGCACGAATGGGAACCGTGCCCCTTTTAAGTTCGTTTCCGTCAAATACCCGGTGTTGGATATATTTGTTGGCCAAGGCAACGGACAATCGCGATCTCGACGTTGAGGCGACGGTGGAGGATCCCGACGCCGCAGCGGCTATGATTGCCGAGGTGACGGCGAGCCTCTCCCAGTTGGCTCAGCGCCATCACCTGGACATGCTCGACTATCTGCTGCGCATGGCGAACCTCGAGGCGGAGGAGCACCTCAGGCTGCGCAGCCGCCACAGGCTCTGCTGACAGGCAACCGACTCATCGTTGCGCCAGAGCTGTCTGTTCGGGCGCCAGCGCCGTACCGTCCTCCGCACAGAGAACCAGCTTGCGCACCGGGCGGCCGTGCGTGCGGTCGACAAGCATCGTGGCGATCTCGTCCGGGTGCTCGTCGAATTCCTCGCTCCACTGTCTGAGCGCCACCAGGATCGGAAACAGGCCGCGGCCTTTCGGCGTCAGGACGTAGTCGCGATACGAGCTGCCGTCCGCGGCGGGCTCGGTTGCGAGAATCCCGCGCTCGACCAGGGCCCGCAGCCGTACCGTCAGGATGTTCTTGGCCAGCCCGAGGCTGCGCTGGAACGCGCTGAAGCGGCGAACGCCGACAAACGCATCACGGATGATGAGAAGCGACCACCAGTCGCCGATAGCGTCCAGCGACCGGGCGATCGGGCAGGCGTTGCCTTCGAGGCTGGTGCGTTTGACCATTCGCTGATCCTCCATTGCCTGATCGAAGCCGAGCTATCGGCGCACGCAGCCCTGCCTGCGCCGATCACGAGCTTGTGTGGTTGCATTATAAAACCAAAACTGTATGTGGGCTACATAGTTTAATAATGCAACCATATGGAGGTGGACGTGAGGCTTGCAAACAAGACGGCCCTGATTACCGGCGGCAACAGCGGCATCGGGCTGGCGACCGCCCGCCGCTTCGTCGCGGAAGGCGCCAAGGTGGCGATCACGGGACGCGATGCCAAGCGGCTGGAGGCTGTGGCACGGGAACTGGGCTCGAACGTGCTGGCGCTGGTGGCCGATGCCACGGACATTGCTGCGACGGAGGATGCGGTCGCGCGCGCAGCGGAACGCTTCGGCAAGCTCGACATCCTGTTCGCCAATGCCGGTATTCCCGGTCAGACGCCGGCCGGAGCAACCAAGCCCGAGGTGTTCGAGCAGGTGATCCGCACCAACCTCACCGGCGTGTTCTTCACGGTGCAGGCGGCGCTGCCGTATCTCAACGACGGCGCCTCCATCATCCTCAACGGTTCGGTGATCTCGGTCCTGGGCACCCCCGGCTATTCGGCCTATGCCGCCAGCAAGGCTGGCGTGCGGGCGATGGCGCGGGTGCTGGCGTCAGAACTGTCGCCGCGCGGGATCCGCGTGAACGTGGTTGCGCCGGGCGCTACCCGGACACCGATCTGGGGCGCTGCCGTCGCAACCCCGGAGGCGCAGAAACTGCTCGAGGCTCGGATCGGCGCGACCACACCGCTCGGCCATATCGGCGAGCCCGAGAATATTGCCAACACGGTGCTGTTCCTCGCCTCCGACGAAGCTGCGCACATCCAGGGACAGGAGCTGTTCGTCGATGGCGGCGCAACCAGCTCGCCGGCAGGCGCACCGATCTATCGCGGGTAGCCCGACCGGATCCTGGTGTGGCCCGCGAGGCCTCACCAGGGACTTGAACGGCGGCTGCCTGCGAACGCCTGCGGTAGCCGCCGGAGGACTTCAGGCGGCGAGATCGCCAGCCGTTTGAAGCGCGTTTGCAAGCGCCTGCTCGCGCTGCTCCGGGCCGACCATGATGCCGTCGGCCGCGATGAACTCAGGCGCGGTGATGCCGATGAAGCCGAACACGCCCCTCAAATAGGTTTCGAGATGTTCGAGCGCCGTCATCGGCGCGTTGCCGTAATAGCCGCCGCGCGACACCGCAACGATCACCCGCTTGGCGCCAGCGAGACCCTCGGGACCCTGCGGCCCATATTTGAAGGTCTTGCCGGGGACCAGGATGCGGTCGATCCAGGCCTTGAGCTGGCTCGGGATCGAGAAATTGTACATCGGCGCACCGATCACGACGATGTCGGCGCGGAGAAACTCCTCCAGCACGGCTTGGCCGGCTGCGACGTCCGCCGCCACGGCCGGATCCTCCACCGGCGCTCCGTGCGCAACGGCGACATGCGCGCCCGACAGATGCAACAGCGGGGCCGTCGCGAGATCCCGATAGGTGACCACGAGGCCGGGCGCGATCTGGCGAAGGCGCGCGACGATCGCAGCCGACACCTGACGGCTGACGGAGTTGGGGCCGAGCACGCTGGAATCGACGTGGAGGAGTTGGGTCATAGGCAGTCACCTCAGTATTGGTTTGTAACTGGCGCACTATGAGTGACTGTGCTGTAACCCCACAAGAACGCACATTTTTGAAACCCGGTGACATCCGTGACACTTGCGAACAGCGATGATCCCGCCCCGGCGACGCAGCCGGATCACAATGATTGCCGCGGCGTCGCGTCGATTCTGGCGCGCGTCGGCGACAAATGGAGCGTGTTCGTCATCATGATGCTGGGCGGCGGGCCCAAGCGCTTCAACGAGCTCAAGCGTCTGGTGGGAGGCATCTCGCAGCGCATGCTGACGCTGACCCTGCGCGGCCTCGAGCGCGACGGACTGGTGACGCGAACCGTGTTTCCGACGATTCCGCCGCGCGTCGATTATGAGCTCACCGATCTCGGGCGGGGGTTGTCGGGACCCGTGAAAGCGCTGGGTGAATGGGCGATGGCGCACCAAGACCGGATCGAGGACGCGCGGATGCGTTTCGATCTACGGAGTGATCGGCAGTGAGCGCGCGAGCGGCGCGGTCCTAAATCAGCGACACCATCCCGCCGCCATGCCGCTCGAGGCGCCCCGCCAGCTCCAGCTCGAGCAGCACCATCCGCAGCACCGCGGGTGACAAGCCGCTCAGTCGAATGAGGTCGTCGATCGAGACCGGTGTCGGGCCGAGCAGCGCGACGATCTGGTCGCGATCGTGGTTCTCGGGATCTGGCGCGAACAGCTCGTCGTCGCCTTCGCGCAGGAGATCCGGCTGCGGACGATCCATGATCGGCGCCACCGCCTGGATGATGTCGGCGGCCTCGGTGACCAGCGTCGCTCCCTGCTTGATCAGGTCGTTGGTGCCGGCCGACCGCGGATCGAGCGGTGATCCCGGCACGGCGAACACCTCGCGTCCCTGTTCGCCGGCGATGCGGGCGGTGATCAGCGAGCCCGAGCGATGCGCGGCCTCGACGACGACGACGCCCAGCGATGCGCCCGAGATCAACCGGTTGCGGCGGGGAAAATCGCGCGCCCTGGGCTCGTGTCCGAGCGGCATCTCCGAGATCGCGGCCCCATTGCCATCGACGATCGCGCCGAGCAGGTCGACGTGCTCCGGCGGATAGATCCGGTCGTGGCCGCCGGCGAGCACTGCGACGGTGCCGCTGCCGAGGGTGGCGCGATGGGCGGCCTGATCGATGCCGCGGGCGAGCCCGGAGATGACGACGAAGCCGGCCTGGCCAAGTTCATGTGCGAGCTGGCCGGCGAATTTGAGCCCGGCGGCCGAGGCGTTGCGCGAGCCGACGACGGCGATCATCGGACGCATCAGGGTGTCACGCCTGCCGCTGGTCGCGAGCAGCGGTGGCGCATCCTCGCACGCCGCGAGACGGGGCGGGTAGCCGTCCTCTCCCGGCGCCCGCAGCTGAAGGCCGCGCTGGCGGCAGGCGGCGAGCTCGGCCGCCGCCTCGTCC
>JBARNF010000819.1:0-14485 GCA_049802835.1 Bradyrhizobium sp. | reverse complement strand
CGTCTCACATTCGCTCCGCTCAGTGAGCCGACCCTCCCCCTCCAGGGGAGGGTGGCAGCGCGGGCCATGACGGCGAGGACGGAGCCGAGAACCAACTCGGATGCTGACAAGGATCGCCCTGACCGTTGCCAAGCCGGCAACGAGCCGCAATAGTCCGCCCTCTGGACCGCCCGGCCCAAACGGCGCCCGTTGAACTGGAGGCATGATGATGACGACCAGACCGACCGCAAAATCATCCGACAAGGATGTCTGGCGCGTCGGCGTGCTGTTCTCGCGCAGCGGACTGATGGAGGTCACCGAATCCGAGCACTTCTTCGGTACGGCGCTGGCGATCCAGGAGATCAACGAGGCCGGCGGCGTGCTCGGCCGCGAGATCGAGGTCATCGCCTACGATCCGGGCTCCGCCCCTGAGACCTTCCGCAAGCTGGCCGATCGCCTGCTCACCGAGGACGGCGCCTCCGTCATCTTCGGCTGCTCGACCTCGGCCGAGCGCAAGGCCGTGCTGCCGGCGATCGAGCGCCGCAACGGCCTGCTCTGGTATCCGTCGCTGTACGAGGGCTTCGAATATTCGCCCAACGTGATCTACACGGGGCCTGCGCCGAACCAGAACGCGTTCCAGCTCGCCGAATACATCGTGCGCAAGCACGGCCCGCGCGTCTACCTGATCGGTTCGGACTACATCTATCCGCGCGAATCCAACCGCATCATGCGCGACCTCGTCGAGTCCTATGCGGGCCGCGTGGTCGGCGAGCAATATGTGACGATGGAGGCGACCGACGCCGAGCTCACGCGCGGCCTCGATGCCATCCGGGAGTCGTCCCCGGACGTCGTGTTCTCGACCATCGTCGGCCGCACCGCGCAGCGCTTCTATCGCATGTATGCGCGCTCAGGCTTCGATCCCAAGCGGCTGCCGATCGCAAGCCTCACCATGGCCGAAGGCGAGGTCCGCGCGATCGGCGCCGAGCATTGCGCCGGCCATCTGACCGCGGCGAGCTATTTCGGCACGCTCGCGCGCGACAGCAACGACCGCTTCAAGACGGCGTTTGCCGCGTCCTTCGGCACCGACACGCCGGTGAGCATGTGGAGCGCATCGGCCTATGCGCAGATCAAGCTGTTTGCGCTGGCGCTGCAGCAGGCCGGCAGCCTCGACACGCAGAAGCTGGTCGAGGCCGCGCTCGGTCTGAGCCTCGAAGCGCCGGAGGGACCGATCCGGATCGATCCCGACAACAACCACGTCTGGGTGACGCCGCGGATCGGACGCGTGCGCGCCGACGGCCAGTTCGACATCGTCTGGGAGAGCAAGAGCCCGATCAAGCCGGACCCGTACCTCTCGGTGTCGCCGATCGGCGGCCGCTGGCTGAGCGAAGAGGCGCTGTCGGCATGAGGCCGGATGACCGCATGAAGCCGGGCGTGCGCCGTCTCATCGAGGACCTGCGCGGCGCGCGCGTGCTCGTCATCCATCCGCGCGACGCCGAGGGTGACGCGCTGATCGACCAGCTCAAGCGCATCGGCTGCAACGTGCGCGGCGTGTGGCCGCCGCCGGCCGCGATCCCGCACGACATCGACACGGTGTTCCAACTGATCGAGACCTCGGAGGAGATGATCTTTCCGGAAGGCACCAGCGATCATCCCCTCACCTTCATCGCCATCGTCGACTACGAGAATCCGACGATCCTCAAGCGGCTGCTCGACAGCAACGCGCATGGCGTCGTCAACAAGCCGATCCGCTCGTTCGGCATCCTGTCCTCGCTGGTGCTCGCCCGCTCGCTACGCGGCTACACGCGCAGACTCGAAGGCAAGGTGCAGAAGCTCGAGGAGACCTTGAAGGCGCGGCGCGACGTCGACAAGGCGGTGAAGATCCTGATGGGGCTGAAGCAGGTCGGCGAATTCGAGGCTTATGAGCTGATCCGCGCGCAGGCGACGCAGAAGCGCGTCGCCATGGCGGACATTGCGATCTCCATCATCAATGCGCAGGAGACGCTCGGTGGATTGGGTGTGCTCGATGCCCCGGCCTCGCGCTGAGCGGGTGTTGCCGCGCTCATGCGTTGAGCAGCAGAGGCCTCAAATTTTTGCAAGCAACGGCGTTGACTTCGTTTCGCGCATGAGAGTTACTTGGGACAGTTGCGGACATCGGATGTCCGCCAATGGCCGGTCGGCCATTTCACATCAGGCTATGTAGCCCTCGCATTGCGCCGCAAGGCGCAGTCGGGGGCTTTTTGTTTGGCGCGCGCGGCTCCCGCGGGCGCAACGGAGACGCGCGCCTTGACGACGGATGACGACAGCAAAGTGCGGATCGCCTGCATCCAGATGCAGCCGATGGTTGGCGAGTTGGAAACCAACCTCGCCCACAGCCTCGACCTGATCAAACAGGCGGTGGCGCAGGGGGCAAAGCTTGTGGTGCTGCCCGAGCTCGCCTCCTCGGGCTACGTGTTCAAGTCGCGCGAGGAGGCCTTCGCCGCGTCCGAGACCGTTCCCGGCGGCCCGGCGGTGACGGCCTGGAGCGAGATTGCCGCCAAGCACGGGCTGCATCTCGTCGCCGGAATCTGCGAGCGCGACGGCGACCGGCTCTACAACAGCGCGGTGCTGATCGGCCCGAAGGGCTACATCGGCACATTCCGCAAAGTACACCTGTGGAACGAGGAGAACCTGTATTTCGAACCCGGCAATCTCGGCTTCCCGGTCTACCACACCGAGATCGGCCGCATCGGCATGGCGATCTGCTACGACGGCTGGTTCCCGGAGAGCTACCGTCTCAATGCGCTGCAGGGCGCCGATATCGTCTGCGTGCCGACCAACTGGGTGCCGATCCCAGGCCAGGCGCCCGGCCGCGAGGCGATGGCCAACATCCTCGCGATGGCCGCCGCCCATTCCAACTCCATCTTCATCGCCTGCGCCGATCGCGTCGGCGTCGAGCGCGGCCAGCCGTTCGAGGGCCAGAGCCTGATCGTGAGCTACACCGGTTGGCCGGTCGCCGGCCCCGCGAGCCGCGACAAGGAGGAGATCGTGATCGCCGACGTGGCGCTCGGCGAAGCCCGCCGCGCCCGCAACTGGAACGCCTTCAACCAGGTCCTGCGCGACCGCCGCACCGACGTCTATGACGAGATGCTCGGCAGCGAGGTCAAGCGCGGCTGGTACTGACTTCACCTTATTTTCATTTCGACCATTCACGGAGGACAATCGATGACGTCACGTTTTCTGACTACCTCGCTGGCGCTCGCCCTTGTGGCGGGCACGGCGCTCTCGCCTGCCCTGGCCGCCGATCCGATCAAGATCGGCGTTCCCGTCGGCCTGTCCGGCGCCAACTCCGTCGTCGCCCCTTCGGTGGTGCAATCCGCCGAGCTCGCAGTCGAGGAGATCAATGCCAAGGGCGGCGTGCTCGGCCGCAAGCTCGCGCTCGAGGTCGCCGACGATGCCTCGGGCGCTGCCGGCGCCCAGAAGGCATTCGACGCCCTGATCTTCCAGAAGAAGGTCAATGTGCTGATCTCGATGGAGACCAGCGCGGCGCGCAACGCCGGCCTGCCGATCGTCGCGCGCGGCAAGACGCCCTTCATCTACACCTCGTTCTACGAAGGCAGGTCCTGCAGCCCGTACCTTTACGTCAACGCCTGGGTGCCGGACCAGCAGGTGCCGCCGATCGTCGACTACTTTAACAAGGAGAAGAAGGCGAAGAGCTACTTCCTGATCGGCTCGGACTACGCGTTCGGCCGCGGCATGCTCGCCTTCACCAAAGCCTATATCGAGAAGACCGGCGGCAAGGTGGTCGGCGAAGAGTACCTGCCGATGGACGGCTCCGACTGGACCTCGATCATCTCCAAGCTCAAGGCGTCGGGCGCGGATGCACTCATCACCTCGACTGCAGGTGGCGCGCCGAACGTGACCCTGACCAAGCAGATGCGCGCAGCTGGCGTGAACCTTCCTTACGGCAATCTCGCCGTCGACGAGGGCACCGCCAAGGGCATGGGCGCGGATGCGGCCGGCATCTTTTTGTCCGCCTCCTACGTGACCGGCATCGACACGCCCGCCAACAAGAGCTTCCTGGCGGCGATGAGCAAGAAGTTCGGTACCGAGCTGAAGACCCCCAACGATCTCTCGGTTCCGGAATATGAAGCGGTCTATGCCTACAAGGCGGCCGTCGAGAAGGCCGGCAGCACCGATCAGGACAAGGTGCTGAAGGCGCTGGCCGAGGTTTCGGTCGATGGTCCGCGCGGTGCGATCAAGATGGACAAGCAGCGTCATGCGCCGCTGACCATGTATCTCGGACAGGTCCAGGCCGACGGCAGCGTGAAGGTGATCCAGAGCTTCCCGAACGTCGATCCCGGCGCGCAGTGTCCGGCCAAGTCCTGATCGCCTATGATCCCGGCGAGGCGGACTCCGTCCGCCTCGCTTTTCCTGCCTGGGATTGACCATGCTGACCGTCGCCCTCGATGCCGTCACGACGGCAGCCATGCTCTTCATCATCGCCGCCGGCCTTCTGATCGTGTTCGGCGTCATGAAGATCATCAATTTCGCCCACGCGGCCTTCCTCACCGTCGGAGCTTACGCCGCGCTGGTGGGCGCGCAGCTCAGCCTGCCGTGGTTTCTGGTCCTGCCGCTGGCTTTCCTCGCCGGCGCCATTTGCGGCGGGATCACGGAGGTCGTGATCGTGCGGCGTCTCTATAAGCGTCCGCTCGATGCGATCCTCGCCACCTGGGGTCTCGGCATCGTCCTGGGCCAGCTCATCACCCTGACGTTCGGCCGCGAGGTGCAGTTCGTGCAGGCGCCGATCTCGGGGACGTTCCATCTGCTCGGGACCGACTATTCGGCCTATCGGCTGGTGATGATCGTCGCAGCCGTGATCGTGGCCCTGCTCTTCACGGGTCTGCTCAACGGAACGCGGCTCGGCCTGTCGACCAAGGCCGTGATCATGAACGAGATGCTGGCGCAGGGGCTGGGCGTCGATTCCTCGCGCGTGCGGCTCATCACCTTCGCGCTCGGCAGCGGACTTGCGGCGCTCTCAGGCGCCCTGATCACGCCGCTCTCCAGCGTCGATCCCAACATGGGCGTGCCCTGGCTGATCGGCGCCTTCATGCTGGTCATGGTCTCCGGTGGCTCGCTGCTGGCGCTGGCTGCATCCTGCGCCGTGCTCGGCACGCTCCAGGTGCTGGTCTCCACCTTCCTCAATCCGATCCTCGGCGGGCTGACCATTGCGATCTGCGCCGCCATCGTGCTGCGGATCCGGCCAGAGGGCTTCGCCCGTGCCTGATGCGCGTCCCCTCGCCTCGCCCGACACACCGGCGTCGCGCCGCCCCATGCCGCGCCTGATCGTCCCGGCGTTGCTGGTGGCGATGGCGTCAGGCGTCATTCTGGTCGCGCCAGCCCTGCTCGACACATATCTCGTCAATATCCTGGTTCGTGCCTGCTTCGTCGCCATCGCCGCGATCACGGTCGACATCATGTGGGGCTATTGCGGCACGCTCACCTTCGGGCAGTCCGCGTTCTTCGGCATCGGCGCCTACGCGCTCGCGATCATGTTCACCGAATACGGCTTCGGCAATTGGCAGGTGTGCGCAGCAATCGCCGCTGCTGTTGCCGTTGCTGCAGCTGTCGCGGCCTTCACCGGCTGGCTCTCGTTCTATCCCGGGTCCACCCCGCTCTACGCGTCGATCATCTCGCTGGTGGTTCCGATCGTGCTGGTGCAGATCCTCTATTCCGGCGGCACCTTCACCGGCTCGTCGAGCGGCCTCGTCGGCTTCGAAAGCTTCGATCTGGAGATCGAGACTTGGCTGCGCCTTGCAGGGCTCGGGCTGTTGGCGACCACCGTCGGCGCCCTCATCGTGATGCGCAGCGACACCGGGCGCCTGCTGGCTGCGTTGCGTGACAATGACGCACGCTGCACCTATCTCGGCATCGACACCTCGCGGCTGCGCATCATCGTCCTCGTCCTGTCCGCGATCGTGTCCGCGCTCGCAGGATTCTTCTATGCGGGCTTCGGCGGTGTCGCCGCGCCCGAGAACGCCAGCTTCACCTTCGGCACCAACCTCGTCATCATGGTCGCCCTCGGTGGCCGCGGCACCGTGATCGGTCCGGTGATCGGCGCGCTGTGCATCGAGGTGGCGAGCGCCTATCTCGCCAATAGTCTTCCATATGTCTGGGAGTTGATCGTCGGGCTGGCGCTCATCATCGTGATCCTCATCTTCCCCGATGGCCTCCTCGGCGCAGCGATGCGACTGCTCAAACGTGGCGGCGGTTCGGGGCGAAGCGCTGCCACAATGCTGCGTCCTGCCATTGCCGCCACGGCCGTCGGCGATCCGGACGCCGTCGCAATCGAAGTCCGTGCGCTCGGCAAGCATTACGGCAGTCTCGCGGTGCTGGACGGCGTGGAGTTCACGGCATATCGCGGCGAATTGCTGAGCCTGGTCGGTCCTAATGGGGCCGGTAAGACCACCTTGATCCGCTGCCTGTCCGACGGGCGCGAGCGCTCGGCAGGCAACGTCGCGATCGCCGGCCATGACATTGCGCGACTACCGCCGGATCGCGTCGTCCGTTTTGGTTTGGGGCGCAAGTTCCAGACCGCCTCGGTGTTCGAAACCCTGACGGTCGCCGAGTGCCTGCGCGTCGCACGGACGCATGCGGATCCTCCTGGCCTGGCGTCGCGCGCGTCGACGCTGGCCCTGCCGCCCGCAGCTATGTCCGTCGTCGAACGGTCCGGGCTCGGCGAGCGGCTCGATGAGGAGGCGCACAATCTCAGCCATGGCCTGAAGCAGGCACTCGAGCTCGCAATGGTGCTGTCGCTCGAACCCGGCGTGCTGCTGCTGGACGAGCCGACCGCTGGCCTCACGCGGGCTGAGCGCCAGGGCTTCGCCGACATCCTGACCGCGCTGGCGCAGCGCGATCGCCTCTGTATCCTGCTCGTGGAGCACGATCTCGATTTCGTCCGCGAGATCTCCTCGCGCATCATCGTACTGCACCAGGGCCGGCTCGCGCTCGACGGCTCCGTCGACGAGGTCGTGAACAGCGCGCTGGTGCGCGAAATATACACCGGCCAGCATGCGCCTCATGCGGAGACCCTCGTATGAGCAGCGCCCTCGAGGTGAAGGAGCTGGCCAGCGGCTACGGCTCGTCCGAGGTGGTCAGCAATGTCGGCTTTGCGCTGGCGCGAGCGGAGACGCTCGCTCTGGTCGGCAAGAACGGCATGGGCAAGACCTCGCTGCTCAAGGCCATCATCGGCTTCCTGCCGGCCTGGCGCGGCAGTGTCCGGCTCGCGGGAAAGGATGTGACCCGCGTGGCGCCACACCACAAGCGCAGGATGGGTCTGGTCTACGTGCCCCAGGAGCATGCGCTGTTCCAGGACCTGTCGGTGCGCGACAATCTGCGGCTGGGCGTACTCAGCGACGACGACATGCCGGCCCGGTTCGAGCAGGTCGGCGGCTGGTTTCCCGTGCTCACGCAACGGCTGAACCAGCGCGCCGGAACGCTGTCGGGCGGCGAGCAGAAGATGCTGATCGTCGCACGGGCGCTGATGGCCAAACCCGACGTGCTGCTGCTCGACGAGGTCACCGAAGGCCTGCAACCCTCCGTCGTCGATCGGCTGTCCGAGGTACTGGTGCGCGTGCGCCGTGAGATCGGCACCTCCATGATCGTGGTCGAGCAACACCTGCCGTTCGCGCTGGGGATCAGCGACCGCTACCTCGTGTTCAAGCGCGGCGAGATCGTCGACGCCGCCGCCGTCGATGCCGATGCCGCCGCGCGCATCGACGCGCATATGCGGATCTAGCGAGCGCGGCGTCGCGAGAACAGCGAGATCAGCACCGGCAGCGTGATCAGGATGACCATCGGCGCCAGCATCATGCCGGTGACGACGACGATCGCGAGCGGCTTCTGCACTTGCGAGCCGATGCCGGTCGACAGTGCCGCCGGGAACAGGCCGATGCCCGCCACGACACAGGTCATCAGCACGGGGCGCAGCTGCAATTCGCCGGTGCGGATGACGGCCTCGATGCGCTCGTAGCCTTCGTCGATCAGCTGGTTGAACTGCGACAGGATGATGATGCCGTCCATCACGGCGATGCCGAACAGCGCGATGAAGCCGATCGCCGCCGACACGCTGAACGGAATGCCGGTCAGGACCAGGCCGACGACGCCGCCGAAGATCGCCATCGGGATCACGCTCATGGCGAGCAAGGTGTCGGCCATCGAGCCGAAATTGAACCACAAGAGCACGCCGATCAAGGCGAGGCTGATCGGCACCACGATCGACAGCCGCTTGATCGCGTCCTGCAGATTGCCGAACTCGCCGACCCATTCGACACGAGAGCCGGGCGGCAGCTGCACCTGGTCGGCGACCTTCTGCTGCGCCTCCTGGATCGCGCTGCCGAGATCGCGCTCGCGCACCGAGAACTTGATCGGGAGATAGCGCTCCTGCTGCTCGCGATAGATGTAGGCGGCGCCCGAGACCAGCTTGATGGTCGCGACCTCGCTGAGCGGAATCTGGGTGATGCCGTTCGGCCCCTGGGCGCCGATGCGCAAATTCTCGATCGCCTCCGCGCTCTTGCGATACTCCGGCGCGAGCCGAACGATGATCGGAAAATGCCGGTCGGAGCCCGGCTCATAGAGATCGCCCGCGGTGTCGCCGCCGATCGCGACCTTGATGGTGGCATTGATGTCGCCGGGCGCGAGCCCGTAGCGCGCGGCCTTGGCGCGGTCGATGTCGATCTGGACCGTCGGCTGTCCCAGCGAGGTGAACACCGCCAGATCAGTGACGCCCTGCACCGTCGCGAGCACGGACTTGATCTTGTTGGCGGTGTCGGTCAGCGCCTGCAGATCATTGCCGTAGAGCTTGATCGAGTTCTCGCCCTTCACGCCGGACACGGCTTCCGAGACGTTGTCCTGCAGATATTGCGAGAAGTTGAACTCGACGCCGGGAAAGCGGTCGTCGAGCTGCTTCAGCAGCTCCGCGGTGAGCTGGTCCTTGTCCTTAGTGCCGGGCCAGTCCTTGACCGGCTTCAGCGGCGCAAAGAACTCGGCATTGAAGAAGCCGGCGGCATCAGTGCCGTCGTCGGGACGACCGTGCTGCGAGACCACGGACTCCACTTCCGGCCGCGCCCGGATGATCTTGCGCATCTCGTTGACATAGGCGTTGCCTTCCTGCAGCGAGATCGTGGGCGGCAGGGTCGCACGGATCCAGAGATTGCCCTCTTCCAGCTTGGGCAGGAATTCCAGCCCCAGCAGGCGGCCAACCACCACCGTCAGCAACACCAGGCCAATCGCGCCGGTCATCACCAGGTTGCGGTTGCCGACCGCCCAGCGCAGCGCCGGCGAATAGATCGCGTGCAGCAGGCGCATCAGCCGGGTCTCGGTCTCCTCGACATGCGCCGGCAGGATGATCGCGCTGAGCGCGGGCGTGACGGTGAAGGTCGCGAGCAGGCCGCCGGCGAGCGCGTAGGCATAGGTCCGCGCCATCGGCCCGAAGATGTTGCCCTCGACGCCGCTCAGGGTGAACAGCGGCAGGAACGCGGCGATGATGATGGCGGCGGCAAAGAAGATCGAGCGCGACACGTCCGCAGCAGCAGACAGGATCCCGTGGCTCTTCATGCCCATCATGGTTTCCGGAGAGATGTGGCTCTCCTCGGCTGCGGACAGCGGCGTGGTCTGCGACAGCCGGCGGAAGATCGCCTCGACCATGATGACGGTGGCATCGACGATCAGGCCGAAATCGATCGCGCCAACCGATAGCAGGTTGGCGGACTCGCCGCGCAGCACCAGGATGATGACGGCAAAGAACAGCGCAAAGGGAATGGTGGCGCCGACGATCAGGGCGCTGCGCAGGTTGCCTAAGAAGATCCACTGCAGCAGCACGATCAGGCCGATGCCGACGACCATGTTGTGCAGCACGGTGTGGGTGGTGGTGTCGATCAGGTCTTTGCGGTCGTAGATGCGTTCGATGCGCACGCCCGGCGGCAGGATGGTGGAGCTGTTGATCTGGTCGACCAGCTGCTCGACCCGCGCGATCGTGGGCGAACTCTGCTCGCCGCGCCGCATCAGCACGATGCCCTGGACGATATCGTCGTTGTTGTTGAGGCCGGCGATGCCGAGCCGCTGCTTTTCCGCGATCGTCACGGTGGCAACGTCCCTCACCAGAACCGGATTGCCGCCGCTCTGTGACACCATGGTGTTGGCGAGGTCGTCCATCGAGCGGATCAGGCCGACACCGCGCACGACAGCGGATTGCGTCCCGATATCGACCGTGTTGCCGCCGACATTGATGTTGGAGTTGCCGACCGCCTGTAACAGTTGCGGCAGGGTCAGGCCGTTGGCGACCAGCTTGTTGAAATCGACCTGGATCTCATAGGTCTTGGTCTTGCCGCCCCAGCCGGTGACGTCGATGACGCCAGGCACGGCGCGGAAGCGGCGCTGCAGCACCCAGTCCTGCAAGGTCTTGAGGTCGAGCACGCTGTAACCGGGCGGGCCGCGCAGCCGATAGCGGTAGATCTCGCCGACCGCGCTCAAGGGCGAGATCTGCGGCGTCACGTTACCCGGCAGTGGCGAGAGCTGCGACAGCCGGTTCAGCACCTGCTGCAGCGCCTCGTCATAGGTGTAGTCGAACGAGAACTGCAGCTTGACGTCGGACAGGCCGTACAGCGAGATCGTGCGGATCGTGCGCAGGTTCTTGATGCCGGCGACCTGGGTCTCGATCGGGATCGTGATGTAGCGCTCGATCTCCTCGGCCGACAGGCCATTGCTCTGCGTCACGATGTCGACCATCGGCGGGGTCGGATCGGGATAGGCCTCGATGTTGAGCTGGCGGAACGCGATCAGGCCGCCGATCAGGACGGCGACGAACATTCCGACCATCAGGAAGCGCCGCTGGACGGCGATGGCGACGAGACGGTCCATTCAGATCGGCACTTTCAGAAAAGCAGGCAAGAGGACCGCATCTCAGCTGCCCGAGGCTGCGCGATCGATGAACAGGCTGCCCTTGGTGACGATCTGCTCGCCCGAGCTCAAATTGCTTTCGACCGCGACCTGATCGCCATTGATCAGCCCGGTCTTGATCTTGCGCAGTTCGATCGACTTGTCGGGGCGGGCGACCCAGACGCGGACCTGGTTGCCTTCGTAGATCAGCGCCTGCCGGGGCACTGCAACGGCGGGCTGTTCGCCCGGCGAATAGATCGTCACATTGGCGAACATCTCGGGCTTCAGCAGGCCATCCTTGTTGTCGATGGTGGCGCGGACCAGCAGCCGCCGTGTCGCCGGGTCGATCGATGCGGCGACGTAGTTGATGCTGGCTTTGAGCGGCCGGCCGGGCAGCGCCAGCACGTTGACGAGAATCTCCTCGCCGATGTTCACCAGCGCCGCATCGCTCTCGCGGACGAAGGCGGTGAGCCAGACGGTGGAGAGATCACCGATCACGAACACCGGATCGCTCGCGCCCGAGTTGACGTATTGCCCCGGGCCGACCTTACGCTGCACGACCGTGCCGGCGATCGGCGAATGGATCGTGATTTCGCGGTCGATGACGCCCTTGCTCTGGAAATCGGCGATCGCGGCATCCGTGAAGCCGAGGATGCGCAGCTTGTTACGCGCCGCTTCCAGCGACGTTTGTGACGAACGCATGTCATTCTGGGCTTGAACGGATGTCGCCTCCGCCTGCTGGAAATCCTTCAACGGGATCGCCCGCCCTTCGAACAGATCCTTGGCCCGTTTGTACTGGATGTCGGCAAGATCGAGCGCGGACTTCGCCTTGTTCATCGCGGTGATGGCAGCGATGAAATCGTTCTGGGCCTGCACGGTATCGGCGGCCTCGATCACGAACAGCGGCTGGCCCTGCTTGACGTTGTCGCCAGGGCGGGCAAGCAGCTTGGTGACACGGCCGGCATAGGGGGAGAACACCGGCGTCGAGCGATCCTCGTCGACGGCCACCTTGCCCTCGGTGACGTGCTCAGCGCGAAAAATCTTTTCACAAACCGGCTCGATCGTCAGCGTCGCCCATTCCGCCGCCGAGGGCGTGAAAGTGGTGCCGTTGCGCTTGGACTGGCTGGAGAGCTCGATATTGTCCTTCGCAGCCGATCCCGATTGGAATTGCATGTAGCCATAGCCGCCCGCGCCGGCCATCGCCAGGGCAGCAAGGCCGATCAGCAGCCGCTTGGTGCTGAGCATCTGCGGAGACGGGTTCATGTCAGACGCCATGGCTGGTCAGATCGGCTCGCTTTATCGGTCGACGATTCCGGCTTCTGCGGCTCATCGTCGCGCTAATAGTGCGGAACTGGAGCTTTAAACAACCTAAAAATCGCCCCACTCGCCTCTGTTTTGCTTTAAAAATTTGAAAGTTCAACGACAGCCGTTCAGCTTGCATTCAGCTCGTTTTGGGCAATCGCGGTTCCACCGCGACGCACCATGGACGCATCGGGGCGCGACGAATCGCTGTCACGGTGTTGCCGGCCTGCTGGCCAACCTCCGCGGGTACGCGCCTACTCCGGCCTCACCTCCATGTTCCGGGTTTGCGTTCCGGCTCGGACGGGATCGCGACGTCGCGCGTTTCCGCCAAAATCGAGTCATGGTTTCCATGGCCCTGCGATGGGCGACGGATCGTCGTGCGATCATCGATTGCAGCCACCCGGCCTTCCCTGCGCGACGGTCTTCACGTTTACTTCGCGATCTCCCCGGTGTCCGGCTTGTTAGCCACCGTCGCCCGCGCAATGCGTGAGCATCGCAACGAACTTGGCATCAGCGTCGGGATGCCAGGACCACGCGACTTCGGGTCCGCAAGCGATCGTTCGTCGGCGCCCTGGTGACAAGGCGCTGCGACCTCTCGCGGCCATCGCATCCCCGCCTCGCGTGTCGTGACGATCGCGCGCAACGCCCCTCGAGTGAGGCGGGATGCGCGTAATAGAGCATGAATTCTGAAAAAAAGAAATAGAAATTTTAGGGCGAGCGTTGAATCTCTGAATCGCGTCGCTGCGCTCCATATGACAGTGAGTATCGTGCGACGGCCGGTGGGCACGTCGCGACGCGCGATGCGCGCCGCGTCTTTGCCCACCCTACGCTCCGCGGCTCATGATCAGCCGTAGGGTGGGCAAAGGCGTATCGGGCGATGCGAAGCATCGTACGATACGCCGTGCCCACCATCTTTACTCGCCAAATGCGCCAGCAATCTCCTTCAGGTCTCCTCCCCAATCTGGGGCGAGCCAACCGCGTTCGACGAAGCGATGGAAGCTGCTGTGCGGCCAGTCTTGGACGCGAGACACGTGCCCGTGCTTGACGGGATTGAAGTGGATGTAGTCGATGTGACGCTGAAGATCGGCTTCGTTGCGGATCACATGCTCCCAGTAACGGCGCTGCCAGATTCCTTTCTCGCGCTTCGTTAGTAGGCTTCGAGATTCCACCTGAGGCGTCAGCCCTCTGGAAAAGCTGCTCTTGATCATGTTCCAGCGGATTGGGTAGTCGGCATCGCTCTCTGGCAAGGCCCAGATCGCATGGAGGTGATCCGGCAGAACGCAGATTGCTATAGTTTCAAACGGCCGGCGCTCACGTGCGAGGCGATAACAGGAACGGAGTCTGTCGATCTGCTCCACAAGCAGACGACTGGTTCGGTCTTCCAGGACAACGGTGAAGAAGAACATGCCGCCTTTGGCGGATGCTCTGCGATAGTTCGGCATGATCACCTCAATCCCGCCAGCGGCCGGTGGGCACGTCACGACGCGCGATGCGCGCCGTGCCTTTGCCCACCCTACAATTTCGTAGGCTCGATCTTACAAACTAACAAAGAGCCGTAGGATGGGCAAAAGGCGCCTCGGCGAGGCGAAGCATCGCACGATGCGCCGTGCCCACCGTGTCGCGACGAATTCGATGCCCCTCAATGAAAATCCCGCGAGCGCGGCAGGATGCGGACGTTGCGGGGGTGGGTGCCCCGCTGGGAGGGATGGTCGGGGTGATCGCGGCGGTCGTCGTTGAGCGGCTCGGCGGGCATCGGGCCATGCGGCACGGCTGCGCCGAGGCGATCGTCGGAGAGCAGCGCGAGATCGGCGCTGCGGTCGACCAGGCGCTCGGCGACGAGATGGACCACCTTCTCCGGGCTGCTCTGGATGCGGCCCTCGACCAGCACGAGGCGCGCGCCCATCACCTCCTTGCGGAAGGTCTCCATCACCTTCGGCCACACCACGATGTTGGCGATCCCTGTCTCGTCCTCCAGGGTCATGAACACGACGCCCTTGGCGCTGCCGGGCCGCTGCCGCACCAGCACCACGCCGGCGCAGCGCACGCGGCGGCGGTCGTTGATGTCATTGACGTCGCGGCAGGCCAGCACACCTTCGGCGGCGAAGCGCCGGCGCAGGAACTCCATCGGGTGGCCTTTCAGCGACAGCCGGATGGTCTGATAATCCGCGACCACCTGCTCCGGCAGCGGCATCTCCGGCAGCGGCTGCGCGCCCTCGTCCGGCTGCTCGCGGGCGGTCGCGGCCTCGAACAGCGGCAGCGGCACATCATCGGGCAGCCGACGCACGGCCCAGAG
>JBARNF010000818.1:0-1796 GCA_049802835.1 Bradyrhizobium sp. | reverse complement strand
AGGACGTTCGCCCGATCCGCGCCGAGACGCGCGCTACGCTTGTCGCATCGATCGCGCGCGGCCGCCGTTGGCTTGATGAGATCGTTGCCGGTACCGTCACTGTCGAGCAGATTGCTGCGCGGAACGTGTCAATGATTTTGAGACAGCCCAGTGTTTAATTTAAGCTTGGATGTTTAGTTTTTTCTGCGGTGGATTGATCCAGGTCGCAGTTGGCTTTGCGGGCGGTTCGGGCTCCTTTCTGACGAAGCGTTCGGGGTTTCTGTTGAAGGCGCCATCCAGGGTGTTCTGGCGGGCGGTGTGGATGGCGTCGGCCTGACCGTAATGCACCTGATCGGGCGTCATCAGACCGATGCCGGCATGGTGATGCTCTTGATTGTACCAATCGAAGAAGCTGCGGCAGAACGCTTTGGCATCCTGGATGCAGCCGAAGCGCTGTGGGAACTGCGGTTGGTATTTCATGGTTTTGAAGTGGCTTTCCGAGAAAGGATTGTCGTTGGAAGTGTGCGGCCGGCTGTGGGATTTGGTGACGCCGAGATCAGCGAGGAGGAGCGCCGTGGTCTTGGCTCGCATCGGAGCGCCGCGATCGGCATGCAGGGTCAGTTGGCCGGGCGGGGCGGGATGCTTCGCGGCGGCGTCATTGAACAGCGCCGTGAACAGGGTGGCGCTTTCGCGGTCGGCGACGCACCAGCCGACGACTCTGCGGCTGAAGATGTCGATGATGACGTAGAGATAGAAGTACGTCCATTTCGCCGGCCCCATCAGTTTTGTTATGTCCCAGGACCATACCTGGTTGGGCGCTTGCGCCAGCAGCTCAGGCTTTTTGTAAACCGGATGGCGCAGCTGATTGCGGCGCTCGCGGACTTCCTGGTTTGCGACCAGGATGCGGTACATGGTGCGGATCGAGCAGTGGTAGACGCCCTCGTCGAGCAGGCTGGCATAGACCTCAGCGGGCGCCTGGTCGGCGAAGCGCGGTGCGCGCAGAAGACCGAGCACGGTTTGGCGTTCCACGGCGGAAAGTGCCCGCCGCGGGCCTGGTCTGGGGCGAGGCGCCACCCGTGGACGGTCCAGATCGGCGCGCCGGCGGTAAACGCTGGCGCGCGACACGTTCACAGCCGCGCAGGCGCCGGCGGTTAGGCCTGACGTCGGCGCCAGGGCGACGACTACATCCATCATGACGCGTCGTCGCTGTCTGGCGTCGCCAGTGGGATTCCCAACAGGGCTGCAACTTTTTTTTGGATTTCGATGATCGCTTCGGCTTGCTGCAATTGCCGACCAAGGCGTGCAGTCTCCCGCTTGGCCTGCGCCAGCTCCGCCGCCAAAGGGTTCCGCGCCGCGGCCTTGGGTCCCCGCTTGGCCGGCGTCAGCCCACCAAGAGCTCCGCTATCGCGCTGCCGGCGCCAATCCGTCAGGGTCGACGAGTACAAACCCTCCCGGCGCAGGATCGCTCCGATCCCACCAACGTCGGCCGCGCCGTCAGTCTCCGCCAGAACACGAAGCTTCGTCTGCGCCGTAAAAGTCCGACGCCGAGGCCGATCCGACATCTCGGGCCCCGCCGCCGCCGGGGCCGGCACTACGGTCGGCCTCCGGCCTCCCTCCGCGCCAACCCCGGCGGCATCGTCCGTCTTCTCGTCTTTGTGTTGCATGACCACGATGGTTGTCCTTCGCCCCAAGGCTAAACTTTAGGGACTCCGATGTCTCACCATCATTGGCACGGAGGGCGATCGCTCCGCCGGTTATCGCTACCAGCTCTCCATCCTGCAGGCCGAGTTCTCGCTCACCCAGGTGCTCGACCAGCC
>JBARNF010000817.1:0-1976 GCA_049802835.1 Bradyrhizobium sp. | reverse complement strand
ACTTTCACATGCCGCCAGCCTTCCAGAGGCGCGAACATCATAAACAAATTGGCCACGCCATTGCGCGCGTATTCGTAATCGTGACGCACCTTGCGTCCGAGCTTGGCAGGAATCGGTTCGCGCGTTTCGGCGTTGTTGCTTCAGATGCGGCTTGAGAATGTTTTTTTGAGAGTCCGTGCGATGGTGTTGTCGCTGGCGCGTTCAACGATGCGCAGTTCGACGACTTTCTCCTCGAGCAGGCGCAGGCTCCATTTGGCGTGACCCGCAGGGGCTGGCCCGCATGTCAGCGCGATCAATTTTGCTTCCGCCGCGCCGTCGAAAATCCGTGGCCGGGCGGAGTTCGCGTTATATTTGCGGGTCAGGACCGCCTCGAACCCTTCCTCGACCAATTGTCGCCGGGTGCGAAGGATATTGGCGATGCTGGTATCCAGCGCCTCGGCGATCCGACTGTCGCTCCAGCCCTCGCCCGCCTCCGATACGTCGGCCTTTAACAGGATGCGTGCCTTCGTCAAAAACTGGGCGGAACGCTTGCCTTTGTGAATCAAGTCGTTGAGTTGCGCGCGTTCGTCCGCGCTCAAACACACAACGTATTTCTTGACGGCAATCCCTTTCGCGGCCACGAATCACCTCCATCGCTGGCGTCCCGCGACAGGGATTCAGAAAACCGCGTCAAATTCAATGACGGGAGCCACTAGTTGCAGGGCCATTCAAAGAATCCTTCCGGTGACGAGTGCGATGGCCTCGGCGCGGTCCTCGCGGAAGTTTTCGCGCGCCTCGGGCACGGGTAAGCCGCGGGATCGGATGAGATAGAGGACGAGATTGCGCAACGCGGCGAGCGCGCGGGCACCGGCGCGAACTCGACAGCGATCCTCGTCCATCGACACGTCGCGGACGTAATGCAGCTGGTTTTCGATGCCCCAGTGGGCGCGCGCGAGATGAAGGAGCCGTTCTGGCCCGGCCTGGGCTGCGGTCAGGCTGGTGACAAGGTAGACGACCTCGGCGCTGACCTTGTCGCCGATGCGGCGCTCGCGCTCGATGCGTGCGACCTGGGCGGCGCCCGGCCACGCGAGGTGCGGGATGACTTCGGCGCTGACCGCGATCCTGCGCGTCTCGATGCGGCCGTGGCCCTTCTCGATGGTTTGAGCAGCGGCCAGATCAGGCGGCGGAGCGGCGGCGTCGCCGCCTGTCTGCGAGGGGGGAAAGATCGCCGAAGCTCTCGGCGATGTCGGCTTTCAGCGCGGGCTGGTTGTCTTTCACCACGAACATATAGTCGCCTTGTCCGTCGGTGATCGTTTGACAGACTTCCCGTTGGCAGAAGATCGCGTCGCCGGTGATGATCGCGCCCGCGAGCGGCAGCTCCTTGAGCAGCGCGAGCGCCGCCGTGATCTCGTTTTCCTCGGGCGCAACCGCGAGATCGCCAACCACCGCGGACAGTTGCGTGGCGAAAGCCGAGACCACGTGCAGCGCCTTGGCGTCGAGCCGGCGGCTGCCCCGCAACGTCTTGCCGTCAAGGGCGATATGGCCCGGTTCGTCGCGCCCGCAGGCGAAGCCGCCGAGCGCCCGCGCCAGGGCGTCGCCGTCAAGCGAGCGGAAGACATAATGATAGGTGGCGTGGCAGGGCGCCCGCTCAATGCCGAACAGCGCCAGCGCCTCGGGCTTGAGGCGGCGGCCCCAGCGGAAAATGGCCCGCAGATCGTTGGCGCCCGCCAGCATCGCCGAAATCGCGATGGCGAGAACCGCCTGCAGCGGAAACTGCCGCCCCTTGCGCCCCCGCCGGTCCGCAATCGCGCCCAAAACGTCCCACAGTGATCGCGTCATGAAGCCACCTGCATCCTCGGTGGCCAAGCCAAAGAATCCGATTCGCCCGCCCTGTCAGCCCCCATCGCCTGCGGTCCTTTGAATCACCCTGGCGCTGTTGGTTTAAGGGCCACCGCAGCATCAGCAAGAAGCTCTTGTCTTGGGGCCCGAGGACGCCC
>JBARNF010000816.1:0-10136 GCA_049802835.1 Bradyrhizobium sp. | reverse complement strand
GAGGGCGGAGGTGGACGCGATATCCGGGGTCTCACGAAGTATCGCGTGTGAACCCGGATGTCGCTTTCGCTCATCCGGGCTACGCTGGTCCAGTTCCGAAACCCTGAGCAGCGTGTTCATGGAGAGGAGAGATGCGATGACGGAGGAGAGACGATGAGTAGGCCTCACGCCCTCCTCCGCACCGAGCCGCTACGGCGTGCAGCCGAAGCTCGCCGCCTGCTCGATCGGTCCCGCCTTGTAACGCGGCCAGGCGGGCCAGCGGCACAGCGGCAGGCTGCGCGTCACGGTGAACGCCGGCGCCTCGATCTTCTGCTCGGCGACCTCCAAATCGCCCGGCGCCTTGCCGCTCTCGACCCAGTCGACCAGCACGCTCAGCATGTCGACATTGGCCGGCGCGCCGCTGCCGACATGGTCGACGCCGGGCGCGGTGAAGAGCCGCGCGAACTCCGCCGTCTCAGCCTTGCCGAGCTTGCGCTCGACCGCCTCGAAATAGCGAATGCCGGCATAAGGGCTCTGCGCGTAGTCGGCCATGTGCTCGAGGATCACGAGCTTGCCGCGGCGTGCGCGGAACCGGCTCAGATCCGGATTGGTCGAATCCATCAGCTCAGAGACCTGCAGCACGCGGTCCTTGTGATCCTCCGGGCGATATTTGGTGACGTCGAGCTTGGGATCACGCGCGAAGACATATTGCGTGCCGCCGGCGCCGAACAGCCAGGCAATGCCGTTGGCCGGCGTCGGCGGCAAGGTCGGCGCCGCCTTGCCGAGCCACCACGAGATCCAGCCGCCGGCGGAGGCAAAACCTTGCGTGTCCTCGCCGGTGATGCCCCAGCCCGGATAATCGTCGAGCCCGTTGGCGAGCGGGAACGAGAACTTGTACGGCGCGTGCAAGGTGGTGATCGCCTTGACTTGCGCATCGTTCAGGCAGCCATCGCCGCTGTTGCCGTCGGGGCAGCGCAGGCCGTCCAGCTTGAAGCTCGCCTTGCAGCCGACGGCGTCGGCGACCAGGCCATCCTCGGTGCCATCGGCCTTGTCGCAGGTCTTGCGCACCGCGTCCGCCACGAGCTTGACCTGCGCCGGGCTGATCCAGCCTTCGCCCATCGTCACCAGCCCGCCGCGCGTGCCGGCATGCTGCAGCCCGACCCAGTTGATGACGGGCACGCGGGCGAAGATGCCGTCGAAGTCCTCCGGATAGCGTTGCGCCATGGTCAGCGCCTCGCGGCCGCCCTCCGAGGACCCCATGAAGTACATCTTGTCGGGCGCCTTGCCGTAGGCACGCTTGACGATGGCGACCGCCGCATCGCGCACCTGCTTGTAGGCTGCGTGCGCGAAATTCTCGAACGCCTCGTCATTGAGCGCGAAGGTCTGCGGCGGCTCGCCTTGCTTGGACTCATGGCCGGAGTCGGTGCCGTAGGTGACGAAGCCACGCGCGAGCGGCGAGGCCTTGTCGAACGGATAGGCCGGCGGCAGGCCGAGACCGGTGATCAGCACGCCGTTGAAGCCGCCGCCGCCATATTGCAGCGAGCGGCCATTCCACTCGCCCGGAAGGTTCACCTCGAATTTGATCGGCGGCGCTTTGGGATCGGCCGGGTCGATATGGCCGAGCACCTTGCAGAAGTCCGGATTGGCAGGCGCTACGCGGGCTGCCGGCGATCCGGCCTTTTCCGCGACGGACAGGGGCGATGGCACCTGCATGGCGGCCGTATCGATCCGCACCACGCCATCAGATGTGCCGGCCAATCCGCTGCAGGTCGCCGCGGCATCACCGACCAGCGCCGCGGCGCCCGCGGAAGAGATCGTCGTCAGCGACACCAAACCAGCGATCGCGCCCGCCCATGGCAAGCTCGCCCATCTCGTCATCGTCAGTTCCTTCCCTTGACTGTCCCGTTATGCCGGGATCTCGACTCCGCGCCGGGCCCGGCGCGGAGTGAATTGGAAACTTGTAGCAGATCAACACCTAGAACGGCAGCCCGACATAGTTCTCCGCAAGCGAGCGTTGTGCCGCTTCGGAAGAGAACAGGTAAGCGAGTTCGGTGTCCTGCAGCTTGTCGTCGTAGGACAGCCGGTCGGGGAAACGATGCAGCAGGGTTGTCATCCACCACGAGAAGCGCTGCGCCTTCCAGATGCGCGCCAGCGCCCGCTGCGAGTAGCCGTCGATGCCGGTGTCGTCGCCCTTTTTGTAGTGATCGAGCAGGCCATGATAGAGATAGTAGATATCGGACGCAGCCGAGTTGAGCCCGCGCGCGCCGGTCGGCGGCACGATATGCGCGGCGTCGCCGGCAAGGAACAGGCGGCCGTAGCGCATCGGCTCGGCGACGAAGCTGCGCAGCGGCGCAATGCTCTTCTCGATCGACGGCCCGGTGATCAGCTTGGCCGCGACCTCGGCCGGCAGGCGGCGCTTCAGCTCCTCCCAGAACGTGTCGTCGCTCCAGTCCTCGACCTTGTCGGTGAGCGGCACCTGGACGTAGTAGCGGCTCAGAACCTGCGAGCGCAGCGAGCACAGCGCGAAGCCGCGCTCATGCTTGGCATAGATCAGTTCCGGCGACACCGGCTTGGTGCGGGAGAGCACGCCGAGCCAGCCGAACGGATACACCCGCTCGAACTCCTTCAGTCTGTCCTGCGGAATCGACTTGCGGCTGACGCCATGAAAGCCGTCGGCGCCGACGATGTAGTCGCAATCGACGCGGATCACCTCCTCGCCGGTACGATAGGTGACGTAGGGCTTGTCGGAGGCGATATCGTGCGGCGTCACGTCGAGCGCGTTGTGCACAACCTTGCCGCCGAGCTTGTCGCGCGCCTCGTAGAGATCACGGGTCAGCTCGGTCTGGCCATAGACCATCACCGAATTGCCGCCGGAATATTTGTGCAGGTCGAGACGATCGAGCTTGCCGTCATGGGCGATGTAGAAGCCGTGATGGATCTCGCCCTCGCGGTCCATGCGCTCGCCGCATTGCGCCTCGCGCATCAGCTCAGCAAAGCCGTGCTCGAGCACGCCGGCGCGGATGCGCGACAGCACGTAATCGCGGCTGGATTTTTCCAGCACGATGGTGTCGATGCCCTGCAGATGCAGCAGTTGCGACAGCATCAGGCCGGAGGGACCGCCGCCGATGATGCAGACTTGGACTTTCATGAGGCGTCTTCTCCCGGATTCACGAGGCAGGATTCTTGCGGGCGTTCTTGGGGCTGCTTGTCAGTCGCAGAATTTAGCAAGGAACGCGGGCCAGCACTTGGATGGAGGCTGCATTCTCTTGCACTTTTCCGATACCGCCACCGCACTGCAATGTGGTATCCAGAGCCGGCCGGCTCAGCCTGCGGAGCCGATCCCCTGATCGGACACGCCCATCGCGCGGCGATAGTCGCGTGGACTGGCGCCGGTATGGCGCTTGAAGAAGCGGCAGAAATAAGCGGGATCCTGGAAGCCGAGCTCGAACGCCAGCTTCGACACCGGCGCTGCAATATAGGTGAGCCGGCGGCAGGCCTCGCGCGCCAAACGCGCATGCACGATATCGAGCGCGGACTGGCCGGTCTCGGCGCGGGTCAGCCGGTTCAGCCGCTCCGGCGTCATTCCGAGCTCGTCGGCATAGCGCGCCACCGACCAGTGATCGCGGTGATGCGCCTCGACCAGCACGATGAAGCGCGTGAACAGCGCCGCGTGGCGGCTGCCGCGTGGCGCGCCCTTGGACTGCCGCGCGCTCTGCTGCGCCAGCCGCCACACGATCGAGCGTCCGAGCCAGTGCGGCACCGGCGAGGCGGCGGAATCCGCGGCGGCGAATTCGTCCGCGAGGTCGACGAACAACGCGCCGATCCGGCCCGTCGCGACGGCCTGCGGCTCCAGATGAAGGATTTGCGGCGTTGCAAACAAGTCGCGCAGCGCCTCGCCGGTCGCCGGCACGTCGCCCTCGACGACGGCGCGTGGATTGAAGGTGAGCACGTAACCGTCGGTCTCGCGCGAGAAGCGGAAGGCATGCACGACGCCGGGCGGGATGATCACCGCGACCGGGCCGGTGCAGCGTTCACGGCTTTCGTCCAAGGCGATCTCGGCGGGACCAGAGGCGACCCAGAGGATCTGATGCAGGCCCTGATGCGTATGCGCCTCGATCTCCCAGCGATAGAGCCGGCTGCGCACCTGGATCGGCTCGACGTGCAGCATGTCCGGCTGCGCGGCGGACGCCTCGCCGTACAGCGCGAACGCGGGGATCGACGGCTTGGTGCGAAATCGCGGCATGAGCGAGAGCTAAGCCCGAATGTCGGAAAAGTACAAGTCTTGACCGGCGTTCGTGTCTCACGCCGCGGCTGCCGCTCGGTTAGATCAGTGAAAATAACAACAATGACCACACTCAAGGAGAGGAGGCCCACCATGTTCACGTTCGACCCGTATGCGCCTGCGGTCGATGCCGACCCGTTCCCGTTCTACAAGACGTTGCGTGACGAGCATCCCTGCTTCTGGAGCCAGCCGGCTCAGATGTGGGTGCTGTCGCGCTATGCCGACATCGTCTCGGCCGGCTCGAACTGGCAGACCTATTCCTCGGCCAAGGGCAACCTGATGACCGAGCTGCCCAACCGCGCCGGCGCGACGCTCGGCACGACCGATCCGCCGCGCCACGACCGGCTGCGCGGCCTGGTCCAGCACGCCTTCATGAAGCGCAATCTCGAAAGCCTGTCCGGGCCGATCCGTGACATCGCCCGCACCACGGCCGAGGCGCTGCGCGGCCAGGAGCGCTTCGACTTCATCGAGGAGTTCTCTTCGAAATTCACGGTGCGCGTGCTGTTCGCCGCCCTCGGCCTGCCGCTTGGCGACGAGCAGACGGTGCGCGACAAGGCGGTGCTGATGGTACAGAGCGATCCGGTGACCCGCGCCAAGGGACCGCAGCACATCGCGGCGTATAGTTGGATGCAGGACTACGCAGCCGGCATCATCGCCGAGCGGCGCGCGCGGCCGCAGAACGACCTGATCTCGCATTTCAGCATGGCCGAGATCGACGGCGACAAGCTCGACGAGCGCGAGGTGCTGCTGACCACGACCACGCTGATCATGGCCGGCATCGAGTCGCTCGGCGGCTTCATGACCATGCTCGCCTACAACCTCGCCGATCACGCCGACGCCCGCCGCTCCGTTGTCGCCAATCCCGATCTGCTGGCCGACGCAGTCGAGGAATCCTTGCGCTTCAACACCTCGGCGCAGCGCTTCCGCCGCTGCCTGCAGAAGGACGTCACCCTGCACGGCCAGACCATGCGCGAGGGCGACTTCGTCTGCCTCGCCTATGGCTCCGGCAATCGTGACGAGCGGCAGTTCGCCAATCCGGATGTCTACGACATCACCCGCAAGCCGCGCGGCCATCTCGGCTTCGGCGGCGGTGTGCACGCCTGTCTCGGCAGCGCGATCGCCCGCATGGCGATCAAGATCGCGTTCGACGAGTTGCACAAGGCCGTGCCGGACTATCGCCGCACCCAGGAGCAACTGCCCTGGATGCCGTCATCGACCTTCCGCAGCCCGATGTATCTCGAACTGACGGTGCATTAGGGAGCCGCCAGGGACAGCAACATGGTCAACATCATCTATGTCGAGCCAAGCGGCACCCGGAAGACCATCGACGTCGAGGACGGCTGGAGCCTGATGCAGGGCGCGCTCGCCAACGGCGTCGACGGCATCGTCGGCGAATGCGGCGGCTCCTGCGCCTGCGGCACCTGCCACTGCTATGTCGAGGAGGCCCGGCTTGGCGATCTGCCGCCGCCGGACGCAGCCGAGGAGGACATGCTCGACACGGTCGCCGCCGAACTCCGCCCGACCAGCCGCCTCGCCTGCCAGATCAAGGCGACGGCGGCGGTGGAAGGATTGGTGGTCACGTTGCCGGAGACGCAGGGATAATCGGGCAAGGCGCAATGAAGAAGATGTTTCGTCATCAACGCGCATACCGTCGACCTGATAGGAGAGAGGGACGAATACCTCGCCGCAAACTCGGTGCCCCCTCTCCCCTTGTGGGAGAGGGTGCCGGAGATGCGAAGCATCGCAGGCGGGTGAGGGGTCTCCATCCGCACGTGCGACTGTGGAGAGAGACCCCTCACCCGGCTCGCATGTCGCTGCGCTCATGCGATCCACCCTCTCCCACAAGGGGAGAGGGTGCAGTTCGTGTAGCGGCCCATTCGGGGCTCATTGATACCTCAAACCAGCGCGCCCAGATCCGCGGCGTTGAAGCCCTTGAGCCCGGCCTTCTCGCCGGACTTGATCTTGGCGGCCCATTCGGCATCGCTGATCAAGGCGCGGCCGACGGCGATGAGATCGAACTCGTCCTTGGCCATGCGCTCCAGCAGATTGTCGAGATCGGCCGTCGTCGACGGCTTGCCGGCGAAGGCCGAGAAGAAGTCCCCGTCGAGGCCGACCGAGCCGACGCTGATGGTCGCAGCGCCGGTGATCTTCTTGGCCCAGCCGGCGAAGTTCAGGCCCTTCTCGCCGTCGACGTCCGGGAATTCCGGCTCCCAGAAGCGGCGCTGCGAGCAGTGCAGGATGTCGACGCCGGCATCGACCAGCGGCTGCAGCCAGTCGGCCATCAGATCAGGCGTCTCGGCCAGCCGCGCCGCGTAGTCCTGCTGCTTCCACTGGCTGACGCGCAGGATGATCGGAAAATCGGGACCGACGGCGGCACGGATCGCGGCGACGATCTCGCCGGCAAAGCGCGAGCGCTCCTTGATGGTGGCGCCGCCATAGCGGTCCTCACGCTTGTTGGTGCCGGACCAGAAGAACTGGTCGATCAGATAGCCGTGCGCGCCATGGATCTCGACGGTGTCGAAGCCGACGCGCTTGGCATCAGCTGCGGCCTGCGCGAAAGCGGCGACGGTGTCGGCGATGTCGTTCTCGGTCATGGTGTTGCCGCGCGGCTTGTCCGGCGCGACCAGCCCGGACGGGCTTTCGACCGGCGCATCGGGCTCCCAGCGGCTCATGCCCTTGTTCGGGCCGGTGTGCCAGATCTGCGGCCCCATGCGGCCACCGGCAGCATGCACGGCAGCGGCAATCTTCTGCCAGCCGGCCAGCGCCGCATCGCCATGGAAGAAGGGAATAGCCGGCTCGTTGCGCGACGCCGGACGGTTGATCACGGTGCCCTCGGAGAGGATCAGCCCCACCCCGCCTTCGGCGCGGCGGCGGTAATAGGCGACGTTCGCCTCACCAGGAATTCCGTTGGGCGCGGCGTTGCGCGTCATCGGCGCCATGACGATGCGGTTCTTCAGCTCCAGCGACTTCAGGCGAAACGGACGAAACAGCACGCTGGTATCGAGATCGGACATTCAGAAAGCTCCATTGCGTTCGGAACCGCTCCAGTATACTTCGTAAACCTGAAGTCAATAAGGCACCTGAAGGCTCTCAGGTATACGCAAGGAGACCGCGGCGGTGACGAACCTTTCGGAAGCGGATCACGCGATATCGGATCACGCATCGCCCCGCTGCAAACCGCAGCACTTCTCGTCGGAATGCCCGAGCCGGGTGCTGATCGACCAGATCGCCGACAAATGGTCGATGATGGTGCTGGCGGTGCTCGATCCCGGCCCGCTGCGCTTCAACGCGATCAAGAAGCAGCTCGAGGGCGTGACGCAAAAGGCGCTGACGCAGTGCCTGCGCCGGCTGGAGCGCAACGGCCTGGTGTCGCGCGAAGTGATCGCGGACGCGCCGGTCGCGGTCCAATACGAGATCACGCCGCTCGGCCGCACCTTGCAGCCGCCGTTCCGGGCGCTCTATGCCTGGACCATCGCCAAGATGCCCGAGGTCGAACTGGCGCGGCAAGCGTTCGACGAACGCCGGCAACGCTGAGCGGCCGCTCGCTCGCGCGGCTACTGAAACGCAACCTCGGCGAAGCTGCGCAGCTTGCGCGAATGCAATCGCTCCGACTCCTGGTGCTTCAGCAGCTCCAGCGCCTTGAGGCCGATCTGCAGATGCTGGCCGACGCGCTGGCGGTAGAAGTCGCCGGCCATGCCCGCAAGCTTGATCTCGCCGTGCAGGGGCTTGTCGGAGACGCAGAGCAAGGTGCCATAGGGCACGCGGAAGCGATAGCCGTTGGCCGCGATGGTCGCCGACTCCATGTCGAGCGCGATGGCGCGCGACTGCGACAGCCGCCGGATCACCGCGGGCCCGCTGATCTCCCAGTTGCGGTTGTCGACGCTGGCGACCGTGCCGGTCCGCATCAGCCGCTTCAGCTCGAAGCCGGAATAGCCGGTGACCGATTCCACGGCCTCCTCCAGCGCCACCTGCACTTCCGCCAGAGCCGGGATCGGCACCCAGGGCGGCAGCTCCTGGTCGAGCACGTGGTCCTCGCGGACATAACCGTGGGCAAGAACGTAGTCACCGAGCCGCTGCGTGTTGCGGAGACCCGCGCAATGGCCCACCATGAGCCAGGCATGCGGCCGCAGCACGGCGACGTGGTCGGTGACGTTGCGGGCGTTGGACGGGCCGGTGCCGATGTTGATCAGAGTGATGCCCTGGTGCCCAGGCTCGACGAGATGGAAGGCCGGCATCTGCGGCGTGCGCGCCGGCGCCGTGCCCGTGGTGCCGCCGCCGAGACGCGCATTGCGCGTGATCACGTTGCCCGGCTCGACGAAGGCCTCGGGACCGACCTGCCCGGATGCGAGCTGCTGGCGGCCCCAGTCCGCAAAGGCATCGACGTAGAACTGATAGTTCGTGAAGATGACGAAATTCTGGAAGTGGTCGGGGTCAGTGCCCGTATAGTGATAGAGCCGGCGCAGCGAGTAATCGACGCGCGCCGCGCGAAACAGCGACAGCGGCTCGGGCATTCCCGGCCTCAGCTCGAGCGTGCCGTCGGCGATGGCATCGTCCATGGTGGAGAGGTCAGGCGCGTCGAACACATCGCGCAAGGAGCGCGTCACCAGCGGGCTCTCATGGTGCGGCAGCGCCGTCTCGATGTTGATGTCGCGGCGATAGGCGAAGTGCACCGGGATCGGCTCGGCCGACTCGCCGATCTCGACCGGCACGCCGTGATTTTCGATCAGCAGGCGGATCTGCTCGATGAGATAAGAGCGGAACAGATCCGGGCGCGTGACGCTGGTCTCGTGCACGCCGGGCCCTGCGACGAAGCCGTAGGCAAGGCGCGAGTCCAGCCGGGCATGGCTCGCCGTCGTCAATCGCACGAACGGATAGGTCGCGCGGATCCGCGTCGCCGGCACGATGCCGTTGGCATAGGCCTCGAAACGATCGCGCAGAAAGGCCGTGTTGCGCTCGTAGATCTCTTCGAGCCGGGCTACCGCGGCAGCGGCGTCAGTGAAGGCTTCGGTCGGGACAGATTGCGGCGATTGAACGGACAAGAGCGGCCCCATGTTGCTGGAGCCGATGGTAAGCGAAGCCGCCGCTCCTGCGCAACGCTCGTCAGCGGGAAATCAGGGCCGTGGTCCCCTCCCCGCGCCGAGACGCGCGAGGAGGGATTTGTCTCAGCCCTTGGCGAGCTGCTCATCGAGATCGTGCAGCACCTGGTAGCACGGCAGCACCTGGGCCACGGAGGCGTTCGGCTCCCGGCCCTCGCGGATCGCGGCGAAGAACTCGCGGTCCTGCAGCTCGATGCCGTTCATCGAGACATCGACCTTGGAGACGTCGATCTTCTCTTCCTTGCCGTTCACCAGATCGTCGTAGCGGGCGATGTAGGTACCGGTGTCGCCGATGTAGCGGAAGAAAGTTCCGAGCGGGCCGTCATTGTTGAACGACAGCGACAAGGTGCAGATCGCGCCGTTGGCGGCCTTGAGCTGGATCGACATGTCCATGGCGATGCCGAGGTTGGGGTGGATCGGCCCCTGCACCGCATTCGCCTTAACGATCGGCGAGCCCGCCTGATAGGCGAACAGGTCGACCGTATGCGCGGCATGGTGCCACAGCAGATGGTCGGTCCAGCTGCGCGGCTGCCCCAGAGCATTCATGTTGGTGCGGCGGAAGAAGTAGGTCTGCACGTCCATCTGCTGGATGTGGAATTCGCCGGCCTTGATCTTCTTGTGCACGAATTGATGGCTGGGGTTGAAGCGGCGGGTGTGGCCGCACATCGCGACCAGCCCGGTCTCCTTCTGCAGCTCGACCACCTGCTGCGCATCCTTGAGCGAGTCGGCGAGCGGGATCTCGACCTGGACATGCTTGCCGGCCTTGAGGCAGTCGATCG
>JBARNF010000815.1:0-16872 GCA_049802835.1 Bradyrhizobium sp. | reverse complement strand
CGTCTGCTGGCAGCGCGGCCAGGAGAGCCGCCGCAACGAGCTGCGCGCCGCGGCGCGGGCGCTGCCGGGGGCAACCGAGCTGCTCGCCATTCCCAGGCAGCGGCTGGATTCGGCGGCAGCGACGCTTCCCCGCGCGCTCAAGACCAATACGCACGTGCATTTTCGCCGCTTTGCCGCCGCCAGCGCCAAGCTCACGCTGCGCGTGCTCCATGGGCAGATCGCGCAAGCCGATCATCGCCTCGTCGTCTCGTCCGAGCGGCTGTCGCTGTCGTCGCGAGCCCTGTTGCATCGGCGGCGCGAGCGCTTCGAAGCCCTCGACGCGCGTTTCAAGGCGTCACGCTTCGCTTATGCGCAGGCCAAGCGCCAGGCCATCAGCCGCGAGCGCGAGCGCACCGAACGTCTTGCAGAGCGCGCGCGGCGTGCGCTGACGACGTCGATGTCACGCTGGTCGGCCCGCGTCGACCATGCCGGCCAGCTGCTGGCGGCGCTGTCCTATCGCAGCGTGCTGGCGCGCGGCTTCGCGCTGGTGCGCGACGAGACCGGTCACCCGTTGCATCAAGCCGCGAGCATCGGTCCGGGCGCCGTACTCTCGATCGAATTTGCCGACGGCAAGGTCGCGGCGACGGCCGGCGCGGAATGCCCCGTCCCGGCGGCAGCACCAGCTGCGCCGAGAACCGCGCGCGACGGGAAACCGACGGCTCCGAAGCGCAGCCCCGATCCCGCCGACCAGGGCAGCCTGTTCTAGGCCCCCTTCAACGGGCCAGCCAATCGGCCACGAGTTTCTGGGCATCGGCGCGTGCCTCGGGATCCGAGCCGACATGGCCGCGTTCGGGCGCAGCCGCATCGGCGCCGGCCACCTGGTGCAGTGGCAGGTTGACGCGATCGAAATCGTGATAGGCGCCGGGATAGACCACGATGCGCGTCAGCGCGCTGCGGCCGCGCGCGCCATCGATCATCTGCCGGCAGGCCGGCGGCGAATAGACGTCGTCCAGGCCGCCGATCAGGATCAATGTCGGGACGCGCGTGCTCCATCCCAGGCCCGACGAGGCGCGACAATCCGGATAGAACGCGACGGCCGACCGGAAATCCGGCGCGACATGGTCGGGCAGCTGTGGGCGCACCGCCCACAACAGCGCGCTCGCGCCGCTGGCCCAGCCCACGAGGCTCACGCGGCCGGGGATCGCCCAGGATTGCCGGGTCAGCCATTTCTGCGCAATGACGATGTCGGCGACGCGCTCGCGCCGACCGCTGATGCTACGCTCCTTGACGCGGCATTGCGGGCCGAGGCCGCGCGAGCCGTAGCTGTCCGGCAACAGCACGGCCTTGCCGCCCTTGACGAGCTCCTCGGCCCAATCCCGATAGCGGGGCAGCACCGGTTCGGAACGGCCGGCGAGTCCGCCGCAGCCATGCAGCGCGATCACGGTCGGAAACGGACCGGCCCCGCTCGGCCTGTAGAGCTGCGCGTGCAGCACGTAGCCGCCAGAGGGGATCTCGATGGCGACAGGCGCCGGGAACGGCTCCGCAGTGGCCGGGGATGCCGCGGCGCAGAGCAGAGAGACGACGACGGCGATGAGGGAGCGCATCAAACCAGCCGGGCGAGACAAACGGCGGACATCCAAAATTCTAGCTAGCACGGACGTTCAGGCCGCCGCATCACAAATCAGTGGGTTTGCGGAAGCGACAGGGCCCCCCATCTGTGCTAGGAAACCATCGAAAATGGCGTGTCGTGCGCTCAATGGCGTACAGGGATTGGAGATCGCGGACGTGCTCAACAAGTTTGGTCCCTCGGGCCAGGGCGAAGCACAGGTGCAATATCTGGATGGCGACTTCCGCGTGATTTCGCCGGGAAGCTACGTGCGCTGCGCCGTCACCGATGCGCGGATACCGCTGGACGAGCTCAAATATTGGAGCGTCGACCTCCAGGAGGCCTATGCCGTGCCGAGCGCGGTGCTGCAGCGGCACTATCCGGGCGCGCTGAAGGCCAACGGCTGAGCCCTGCTATTGGCGTTGCCGCGTCGCGGACAGCCGTTGCGCGACGAGCGCGCGCAACGCAGAAAAATCACTGAACTGCAGCGTCACCGGAAATGCGGTGATATCGAGGTCCGGCCGGCCCGACCTGCTGCCGCGAAGCCGTGCGAGATCCTTCTCGGTCGTGACCATGGTCAAGCCTTGGCGCCTCGCCTGCTCCGTCAGGGCGGCGATCTCACCCGCCGTAAACGGATGGTGATCGGGAAACGCCCGCTCGCTTCTGACCTCGAGGCCGCTGGAGCGAAGCGTCCTGAAGAAGCGTGCGGGATCGCCGATCCCGGCAAAGGCGAGGAGCGGCCGTCCAGCGAGCGCGGCGATCACCGCCGCATCCGGCTGCAGCTCGGCCGACAGCACCGGCTTTCCGGAGGCCGTCACGCGCGACGCCACCGCGTCGCTGGCATGGCCGCTGCCGATCACCACCAGCGCGTCTGCCCGCTCCAGCTGCGGCGGCAGCGGCGCGCGTAAGGGGCCCGCAGGAAACACCAGGGAATTACCGAGCCCGCGCGCACTGTCGATCACGATCAACGCGAGGTCCTTGGCGATCGACGGGTTCTGAAATCCGTCATCCATCACGATGACGCTGGCGCCGCGCGCCTTGGCGAGGCCGATGCCTTCGACCCGATCGCGCGCCACGACGACAGGCACGCGGGACGCCATCATCAGCGGCTCGTCACCGACATCGGCGGCCTCATGAAAAGCCGGATCGACCTGCACCGGCCCGCGCAGCCGGCCGCCATAGCCGCGACTGAGCACGACCGGCTGCTCCCCGAGCTCGCGCAGCAGACCGGTCAACACCAGGACAGTTGGCGTCTTGCCGGCCCCGCCGACATGGAAATTGCCGACGCAGATCACGGGCACGCCCGCCTTGATCCCCGGCCTCGCCATGCGGCGTGCGGCGACAGCGCCATAGAGCATCGACAGTGGAGACAGCAGACGCGATTGCCAGGAGCGTGGCCGATGCCAGAAGGCCGGCTCACGCATCATCGGCAGCTCCCATCTCGAGCGTGATTTGCAGGAGATATGGCTCGAGCGCCGACAGCGTCCGTTCCAGCGCGCCACCGAGCTGCTCGACGACGCGAGAACCGGCGGTAACCAGACTGTTGCCGGCCTGGGGATCGGAGAGCAATTGCCTGAGCTGCCGGACCAGCGCCTCCGGATCATGGGCGAGCCGGGCACCTGCCGCCTTGTCCAGCGCCTCGTAAACGTCGGCGAAGTTGAAAACATGCGGGCCGTGCACGATGGCGGCCCCGAGCTTCACGGCCTCGATCGGGTTCTGGCCGCCATGCTCGACCAGCGAGCCGCCCATGAACACGATGGAGGCCAGCCGGTAGAACAGGCCGAGCTCGCCCATCGTGTCCGCGACGTAGATCGCCGTCCCAGCGCGCGGCTGGTCCTCGCGCGAGCGCAAGGCGCCCTGCAACCCCGCCCCCGCAACGAGATCGGCGACGGCGGGACCGCGATGGGGATGGCGGGGCACGATCACGGTCAGCAGCGACGGGAAGGAGCCAGACAAGGCTTTGTGGACGGCGATCAGGAGCTCTTCCTCGCCGGGATGGGTGGAGGCGGCCACAATCACCGGCCGGCCCCGCGTCATCGCCGTGAGCCGATCCAGCTTGGCTGGATCGGCGGGCGGCGCCGGCACGTCGAGCTTGAGATTTCCCGTGGTGATGACGTTGCGGGCGCCAAGCACCGAAAACCGGTCTGCATCCGCTTGCGACTGAGCGAGGCAAATGTCGAAGCGCCCCAGCAGTGCCGAGATCGTTCCGGACATCCGGCGCCAGCGCGGGAACGAGCGCGGCGACATGCGGCCGTTGATCACCACCATCGGAAGCCGCCGCGAGGCTCCGGCCAGAATCAGATTGGGCCACAGGTCGGATTCGATGAAGAGCCCGAGCGAGGGACGCCAGTGATCGAGAAACCGCTCCACGAAGCGCGGCGTGTCATACGGCACGTATTGGTGGATCACGTCAGGCGGGAAACGCTTGGCGACGATCGCCGCCGACGTCACCGTGCCCGAGGTGATGAGGACACGGATGTTCAGCGCACGCAGCCGTTCGATCAGAGCCGCCGCCGCCAGCACCTCGCCGACGCTCGCGCCGTGGATCCAGACCAGTGGTCCCAGCGGCCGCGTGTCATGGCTCAGGCCACGCCGCTCGTCGGTCCGCGCCGGATCCTCCTTGCCATGCTTGAGCCGCTGCCTGATCAAGGCTGGTGCAAGCGGCACCGCTGCCGAGGACAACCCGCGATAGACGCGCAGTGCCATCGGCAGCGTGCTAGCCACTGGACGCCCCCGACGCAGGACCTGAAGTAGAACTTGGAGCAAGACCTGCAGCAAGACCTGCAGCAGGCCCTGGACAAGCCTCCGGCCGGCCGACGATTGCATAGGCGCGGCGCATGCATTCGTTCAGCGTGGCCTCGAGATCGAGGCGCGCCTGCTCCATCATCGCGGCGTCGGCATCACGCGGCACGTTGATTTCCTTGATTCCCACCAATGCGCCGCGGCCGAATGGCAAATTGATGGTGGTGCTGTCCCAGTTCTTGAGGCGGATGAAGCGGCTCGTGACCATCGCGAAGGGCATGATCGGACGTCCTGATTCACGCGCGAGCATGATGATGCCGAGACCCGCAACCTGCGCGCGCTTCGGCACATCGGCGGTCGATGCCACATTATAGTTGTCATCGAGGGCGCGCACCATCTCCTTGAATGCTCCCACCCCACCTTTGCGGTGGAAGGAGGATCCATGATCGCCCGAGCCGCGAATGGTTCCGATGCCGAGCCGCTCGGCTGCGATCGCGTTGAACTCGCCGTCGCGGTGGCGTGAGATCAGCACCTTGGCGCGATAGCTCGGCTTGTTCTTGATGAAGGGGGTCAAGAAATGCTGGCCGTGCCAGAACGCGAAGATTGCGGGCATCTGCGGCTCGACGATGTCGTAGACATCGGGCGGCTCATAGGTGAAGCGATTGGTCAGCCACACCAGCCGGAGATACTCGGCCGCAAGAAATCCGATGGCGCGCTGGAACCAGCCGCTGCGGAGCGTATTGCGAAGCAGATGTTTCAAGTCGCGGACTTTGCGTCTTTACTTGGGGTCCTGGCCGGGATCGAGCAGCCGGTGCAAGTGCACGATGAAATAGCGCATATGGGCATTGTCCACCGTCATCTGCGCCTTGGCTCGCCAGGCAGCATGGGCCGCCGCATAATTGGGATAGACGCCGACGATGTCGACCTTGTCGAGATCCTTGAATTCGTTCTTTTCGAGGTTGATGAGCTCGCCGCCGATCACGAGGTGAAGGAGCTGCTGCGAGGCGCTATCTGTCATCGGTATCGTTCCTAATCAACGCCTTGCAGGCGGCTTGGAGGCGCAACACAAGGGCGTCACGCCGGCGGAAGTCGGCGATATTGCGCGACAATATCAGCGTGTCGATCGCGTCCCGCCGCCACCAGCACCCCGTGCCCCACGTCTGGACGATTATAGAAGATCGCCTCGCCGGACAACGCGGTCATTTTAGCACCCGCTTCCTGCACGATCAAATGAGCCGCCGCAAGATCCCAATCGCGGCTTTGCCCGCCTGCAAAAGCGGCATCGAGGGCACCATGCGCGACACGGCACAGGCGTAGCGCCAATGATCCGATTCGGGGATGGAGTTCAATCCGCGTCGCTGCCGGAGCGAGCCGCTCAACCAGGGGTTTGGGGCCGGCCACCCGCGAGAAGTCGAGCTCCGTTCCCGTCGCAGCGTGAACCCGCGCGTCGTTCAGCGTAGTACCCCCGCCCTGCTCGGCGAAGAAGAACTCCTGGCTGACCGGGACATGGACCGCGGCGAGAACCGGGACACCATGCTCGACCAGCGCGACGCTCACGCACCAATCGTTGCGACCGCCGAGATAGGAGCGCGTGCCGTCGATCGGATCGACGATCCACACCCGATGCCGGCCGAGCCTTGCCGGATCGTCGGCGCTTTCTTCGGATAGCCAGCCATAGTCCGGCGTTGCCGATCTCAGTCTGCGTTCGAGCAGCTCATTGACGGCCATGTCGGCTTCGGACACCGGGGACGATGCCCCCTTGGTCCATTTGCGCAGCTCGGTGCCGAACATTGCGTGCGCCAGCTCGCCAGCTTCGCGCACCGCCTCCTTCAGGAGCCTGGCGTCGGCCGCCAGACTGGTCTCGCCGGGCTTCTCGATGTCACCGTCCGCCAAGTGTCAACCCTTCGATGCGCACGGTCGGCGCATTGACCCCATAGCGGAATTCCAGATCGCTGGCTGGGGTCATCGACTTGAAGATCTCGAACAGGTGTCCGGCGATCGTCACCTCGCTCACCGCGTAGGTGGCCTTGCCATTCTCGATCCAGAAGCCCGATGCGCCCCTGCTGTAGTCGCCGGTCACACCGTTCACGCCTGATCCGATCAGGTCGGTGACGTAGAAACCCTGCTTGATGTCGGAGATCAGCTCGGCGGGCGTGACCACGCCGGCTTCGAGATGCAGATTGTACGGCCCCGGCGACGGCGAGGACGACACGCCGCGATGAGCATGGCCGGTCGTCACCAGGCCCAATTCCCGGGCGGTCGCCGAATCCAGCAGCCACGTCGTCAGGACGCCGTCATCGACAAGCGCCGTCTTCTTGACCTGCACGCCCTCGGCGTCGAACGGCTGCGAACGCAGGCCGCGCACGCGCAGCGGATCGTCGATGATGCGGATGCCCTTGGAAAACAGCTGCGCGCCGAGCTTGTCCTTGAGGAAGCTGGTCTTGCGGGCAATGGAAGCACCGTTGATGGCCCCGACCAGATGGCCGACGAGCGAGCCCGACACGCGGGGATCGAACACCACCGGCACCTGGCACGTGGCGACCTTGCGCGGGTTGGCACGGGCCACCGCACGTTCGCCTGCGCTGCGTCCCACCGCGGCCGGCGCCAGCAGATCGGCACCATGCGGAGCAGCCGTGTAGTCGTAGTCGCGCTCCATGCCGGTGCCCTCACCGGAGATCGCGGTGGTCGAGATGCCCTGGCTCGAACGCAGATAGGCACCGTGAAAGCCGCTGCTCGTGACCAGCACCATCCCGCCAATGCCGGCCGAAGCCGACGCCCCACCGGACTTCGTGACACCCTTCACGCCAAGCGCGGCGGCCTCCGCCTCCTGCGCGCGCCGCTCCAATTCCGCGGTCGAGGGGATTTCCGGATCGAGCAGGTCGAGATCGGGAATGTCGCGCGCCATCAGCGCAGGATCGGCCAAACCGACGTAGTCATCGTCGGGCGCCACACGCGCCATCGCCACCGCCCGCTCGGCCAGCCGCGCCACGCCGTCCCCGCTGACGTCATTGGTCGACACCACCGCCTGGCGCTTGCCGACCAGCACCCGCAGGCCGACATCGTCGCCTTCGGAGCGTTCCGATTCCTCGACCCGCCCGTCACGGACCTCGACGCCTTGCGAGATGCCGCGCACCGCGATCGCATCGGCGGCATCGGCGCCTGCCTTACGCGCCGCCTCGACCAGCCGCTCGGCGAGCGTTCTCAGGGCGGACTGATCGAGCAGATCGGAATGGGCGGATTTCGACGATGCAGCGGCTGAGGAGGAAGAGGTCACGAACACAATCCGATCGATGTCAGGTGGGCGGCGAAGACGGCTCAATCCAAACGAAATGTGACCTGTTCACGCCGACTTCAAGCAGGCAGGCAGACACCACATCGGATTGTCGGCAAATCGGCAAGGTCTCGTCAATCATGCGAGGCAAGCGCTTGTCAATCATGACGGTAAGAGGATCAGGCGTCACGGCTGATTAACCAGGCTTTTTAAGCAGAAACGGGCGCCCCGCGTGGCAAGGTCTCACGCATCGACCGGGAACATAATCCTGGCGGGGAGACCAAGCCGTGAGGCGTCAAACAGCCATAGGCGGAAGCAATTCCGCTGGGTCGAGCCGCGTCCTGCGGCTCGACCCTCTTTCCCTGCCCGTCTCGTACAGCGCGCACGACACCCGTGCCGATGGCGGAATCCGGCAGATCGAATTGCACCGCGAGCGCGTGGTCCTGCGCCGTGCCGTCAGTGGCATGCGCATGGCCGTGAACCTGCGCGTCAGCGATTTCCTCGGCATCGCCCTGCGCGAAGTCGACAACACGCAGGTGATGCTGGTGCTCGTCCATCGCGATCCTTCCCTGACCATTCCGCTCTGCGTCAGCGACGATCAGGACGAGATCCTGGCCGCCTGGGCGATGTGGAGCGAAACCTTCGCACTGCCACAACTGCAGGATGCGAGGCGGGAGGCAACGCCCCGTCGCCGGCGCCGCAACGCGATCCGCTCGCGCCGCCCGCGCTTCCTGATGCGCCGCCGTGTCGGGCACCAGCTCAATCCGCCGTCGGTCCATCGCGGCGAGCGCGAGATGATCGCGCGGGACTGATCAGCTCGCTCGCAGCGCTGCGTCGATCAGCAGGCCTGCGAACAGCAGCAGTCCTGCATCGCGGTTCGATTTGAACACACGCAGGCACAGCGCCGGATCGGCGATGTCGAGACGTCGGATCTGCCAACCGAGATGCACGGCGAAACAAGCGAGCCCGAGCCAGGCCGCGACGTGCACATGTGCGGTGAAGAACGCACCTGCAATCAAGGCAACGGCGAGCGTATAGAAAATCACGAGCGCCAGATGCGTGCGCTCGGCGAACAGGCGCGCCGTCGACTTGATGCCGATCAGCGCATCGTCCTCGGCGTCCTGATGCGCATAGATCGTGTCGTAGCCTATCACCCAGGAGATCGCGCCGGCATAGAGCAGCAGCGCCGTTGCATCGAGCCGGCCGAATGCAACCGCAAATCCCATCAGCGCACCCCAGGAGAAGGCGAGGCCGAGCACGACCTGCGGCCACCACGTGACGCGCTTCATGAACGGATAGATCGCGACGATGATCAGTGACGCGATCCCGGTCAGGATCGCAAACCGATTGAACTGCAGCAGCACCACGAGCCCGATCAGGGCCTGGGCAACCAGGAAGGCGAGCGCCTGCTTGACGCCGACCTGACCGGCCGGAATCGGACGCGAGCGTGTGCGCTCCACCTTGGCATCGAGATCGCGGTCGGTGATGTCGTTCCAGGTGCAGCCCGCACCGCGCATGACGAAGGCACCGACGAAATAGAGCCCGATCCACGCCGGCAGCATCGCGAGATGGCCGGACATCCCCGCCGCCAAAGCGGCAGACCACCAGCATGGCATCAGCAGCAGCCAGGATCCGATCGGGCGATCGAATCGTGCCAGCCGCAGATAGGGCCGGGACCAGGCCGGCGCGAGCGTGTCGACCCAATTGCCGGTCGCGTCGGCAACGCGGACGGCCGTGTCGCTCATCGCGTCAGGACGTTGCCGTTCAGCGTGTCGAAGGTCGAGCCGCCCTTCTTCGTCGCGTTGGCTTCAGGCAGGGCTGCCGAGGCCCCAAGGACGTCACTCAGGCTCGGACCGGCCGGGCCACGGACCTGCATCTGCGCCGCCACGGCGCAGACCTTCTTCTCGAGCGCGTCGGTGTTCTTGTGGCCGGCCTTGAGCTGATCGGCAATCTGCTGCGGGATGCCGCAGGACGCAGCATGCGCCTCGACATATTTGATCATCTTCACCTCGGCCTTGCCGAAATTACCGATCAGCTTGCAGGCCTCGTCCGGCGATGCGTGCCGGTCGCTCGCCGCCTTGATCAGCTTGCCGCGCTTTTCGGCTTCCTCGCGCAGCGGGATGAACTCCTTCATGCAGCCGTCCGAGCCGCCCTGCTGTGCGCCCATCGGACGCGGCTGGAAGCCGCCGCCGAACGCGGGGGCGCCACCACTGGGGAACGGAGCTGCGGGGGCTGCGGTCGGCGCGCCGCCGATCGGCGGAAACGGCGAGCTGCTGGTCTGGGCCTGGCCGGGAAGCGGCGCAGGAAACGAGCTTTGAGCCGATGCCTGCCCTGCTGAGAGCCCAACGGCGGCGACGACGAGCGGCGCGAAAGAATGGCGGATGATCAAGGCTGGTTCTCCGGCAAGACCAAGAATCCTCAACACTTCCGGACGAAAGCACGATCCGATCTGGGGCTTTTACGATTCCCGCCCGCCCGGCACAACCGCTGAGTTTGGCACATCCGCGGCGGACAGACGCAGTCCGAGGCCCAAAACGGTCCGTATCGGTCACAAATTCGTGCCGGCCTGAATGTCAGGCCCGTGAATGGCAGGCCGGGAGAGGTTTATCCGACCCGCCCGGATGTGCCAGTCGCGGCAACCGGCGCTCAAAGCCGGGCCATCCCTGACGCCGCAAGTCGATTCGCCGCCCCCTGAACCATACTCGGCGCCGGCCGCCCCGCATCCTGGCTCGGCCCGAAGTTCCAAGTGACCGTGCAAACCTTCCGCATCAAGGCCAGTGTATTTTCGTGATTCGTCCTGAGCTGGTCGGTGATCGTGACCGGGATGCCGCAGGTCGAGGCATGCGCGACCGCGTAGTCGATCATTTTCGTCTGGGCCAGCTCATAATCATGCACCAGCCGGCAGGCCTCCCCAGGCGCAAAGCGGTGCTCGGTCGCGGCCTTGATCAGCTTGGCGCGGCGGGCGGTCTCGTCGCGCAGCGGCGTGAACTCCTTCAGACAGCTTTCGGGCGGGCGAAAGCCGCCCGTGGCGGCCATCCCGGCTCCGCCGGGCGTCGCGGGACCCATCATCCTGGGCGCTCCGGCGCCCTTCTCGTCGGCCCGGCAAGGGCCGGCAACCATCACCGTGATGGCGGTGGCGAGAGCCCAAAGAGCCCGAGTCGAAGGTGTGCAGATCACGGCTATTCTCCTCGCCGAAGCTCGTCGCCAAGAGCTCGTGCTTGTTGCCAAGGCCTTCCGGTGGCCAAGGCGTTCCGGTGGCCAAGGCTTCGGGTGGCCGAGCCTTCCGGCATCGCCCGCAATCCCGCCCCAATGGACGGCTGCCATAACGCCTTCCACCCAAGCGGAAAAATCTGTCGACAGCGCGGCCAAAAGGCGCCATCGCCGATGCAGCCGGTCTGGCGGGCGGCCGCCTGCTTCCAGCCGGCCCAGATCCATCAAGGAACCCTGTTCCCTTCAGTGTCCGGTTGCGCATGCCCGAATACGATTTCATCGCCCCGCGCCTGTTCGTCGACGCGCCCCTGCAGGAAGGTGCCGCGGTCGGGCTGGACCGTGACCAGAGCAATTACCTCGGCAACGTGCTGCGCTTGGGCGCAGGCGACGATGTGCTGGTCTTCAACGGGCGCGACGGCGAGTGGCAGGCGGCCATCGATGGCCGCAAGCGGCCGGATCGCCTCACGCTCCGGCACCGGACCCGGCTTCAGAACCACCTCCCCGACGTCGCCTATGTATTTGCGCCGCTCAAGCACGCCCGTCTCGACTACATGGTGCAGAAGGCGGTCGAGATGGGCGCCTCGCGCCTGGAGCCGGTCATCACGCGCCACACCCAGGTGTCGCGGGTGAACGGCGAGCGGATGCGCGCCAACGTCATCGAGGCGGCCGAGCAATGCGGCATCCTCAGCCTGGCCGACGTCAGGGATCCGGTGCCGCTGGCACGCTTTCTCGACCAGCGCCCGCCGTCGCGGCTGCTGGTGTTCTGCGACGAGGCGGCCGATGTGGCCGACCCGGTACGGGCCCTGCACGCCAAGGACCCGCACGCCGGCATCGACGTCCTGATCGGCCCCGAGGGCGGCTTTGCCGCCGACGAGCGGGAACTGTTGCTGCGGCAACCTTGCGTGACCAGACTGGCGCTGGGGCCGCGTATCCTGCGGGCTGATACGGCCGGCGTTGCGGCTCTCGCCCTGGTCCAGGCGACCTTGGGGGATTGGGGAAAACAAATCAGTTAAGCGGTCGCGCCGATTGTCGCCCGCCGTGGCCATTCATGGTCGAAACCGCGTAATGGCCATGCTAAGGGGCAGCCGCCGCCCCCTCAGGGGGCTCGATCCATTTTGGAATTTTGACCGTCATGACCGGACCCGCTCCGACCGGACCCGCCGCGTGGGCGGACACGCTGCTGCAGGCATTCGCCCGGGCCGGCTATCAACGCGCCGAGCCGGCCATCCTGCAGCCAGCCGAGCCTTTCCTGGACCTCTCCGGGGAAGACATGCGCAAGAGCCTGTACCTCACCACCGATCCCAACGGGGAAGAGCTGTGTCTGCGGCCTGATCTGACCATTCCCGTCGCCTGTGACTATCTGGCCTCGGCCCGCGCCGGCCAGCCGGCCGGGTTCAGCTATCTTGGTCCGGTGTTTAGATACCGAGGAGGCCGTCCAAGCGAGTTCCTGCAGGCCGGAATCGAATCGTTCGGCCGCAAGGATCGACCGGCGGCCGACGCCGAGATGCTGGCGCTGGCGATCGAAGCCACGGCGACGGCCGGCCTGGACGAGATCGATATCCGCACCGGGGATGTCGCGCTGTTCACCGCCCTGATCGATGCGCTCGACCTCTATCCGGTGTGGCGGCGGCGGCTGATCAAGGATTTCAACCGCAAGGTCACCCTGGAGCAGGACCTGGAACGGCTGGCGGTCGCGTCGGCGGCGACCCGCAACGAATATGAGGGCGTGCTCGCCGCGCTGGCCGGCTCGGATCGCAAGGCGGCACTCGCCCTGGTCACGGACCTGATGTCGATCGCGGGAGCGACCGCCGTTGGTGGCCGGACGGTGGCCGAGATTGCCGATCGCTTCCTGGAGCAATCCACCTTGAAGGGCGGCGCGCTGCCACGCGACGCGCTCAACCTGATCAAGCGTTTCCTGGCCATCGGCGGCAGCCCGACGGACTCGGTCAAGCAGCTTCGCGCGCTCGCAGCCGACGCAAAGCTCGACCTCGCCGCCGCCATCGATGCGCTCGACGCCCGCGCCGGCTTCATGGCGGGGCGCGGCATCGACCTCGGGCGGGTCCGCTTTGCGACCGCGTTCGGCCGCGGCCTCGACTACTACACCGGCTTCGAGTTCGAGCTGCATCGCAAAGGCAATGGTGACGAGCCGCTGGTCGCAGGCGGCCGTTACGACGGCCTTCTGAGCCAGCTCGGCGCGGGCGAGCCTATTCCCGCGGTCGGCTTCTCGATCTGGATCGAGCGCCTCGCGCAGAGCAGCGCCGGCGGCAAGACCGTACGCGGGAGAGCATCATGACCGGCCCCCTCGTTCTCGCCGTTCCATCCAAGGGACGCCTGCAGGAGAATGCGGAGGCGTTCTTCGGCCGCGCCGGACTGACCTTGTCCAAGCCGGGCGGCGCACGCGACTATCGCGGCACGATCGCAGGCCTCGACAATGTCGAGATCGCCTATCTCTCTGCGAGTGAGATCGCCTCGCAACTGGCGCGGGGCATGGTGCATCTCGGCGTCACCGGCGAGGACCTGGTGCGCGAGAGCATCACCGACGCCGACAAGCGCGTGCTCCTGATCGACACGCTGGGCTTCGGTGGCGCCAACGTCGTCGTCGCGGTGCCGCAGGCCTGGATCGACGTGCGCACCATGGCCGATCTCGATGACGTCACCACCGGCTTCCGTGCCCAGCACAACAGGCGCATGCGGGTCGCGACCAAATACATCAACCTGACGCGCAGCTTCTTCGCTACTCACGGCATCGTCGATTACCGCATCGTCGAAAGCGCCGGAGCGACCGAAGGCGCTCCGGCCGTCGGCACGGCCGAACTGATCGTCGACATCACCAGCACCGGCTCGACCCTGGCCGCCAACGGCCTCAAGGTGCTGGATGACGGCGTGATCCTGCGCAGCCAGGCCAATCTGGTCGCCTCCCGCGACGCCGACTGGTCGGACGGCCCCCGCGAGAGCGCCCGGATCATTCTCGACCACATCCATGCCCGCGCCCGTGCCAGCAAATACCGCGAGGTCCGCACGAGATTCAAAGGGTGCGACGCAGCAATGCTGACCGAAGCGCACAATCGGTTCGGCGTCGTGGCACCGTTCGGCGGCCCGACCTCGTCCGGCATGCTGACCCTGCACTGCCCGCCGGCGCAGATCTACGCGCTCGGCAGCTTCCTGCGCGGGCACGGCGCGGAGACCGTCTCGGTCGCCTCGCTCGACTACGTGCTGGATCGAGAGAATCCGCTGTTTGCCCGTCTCGAGGCCTTCCTGCGATCATAAATCGCCGTTCATCGTAGCGACAGGTGAATGCGACTACCATATGTAGGTAGGAGAACAAGGACGCTGAGCGATGCTGGGTACTGACGTGTCGGATCTGACCACGACTGCGGCCGATGCTGCGTCGCAGGGATTGTCGATCGTTATCCCCGTCTACAACGAGGGCGCGGGACTGACGGCGCTGCACGAGCGGCTCAACGGCCTGGCGCGCAGCTTGCGGCAGCGCTTCGGCCTCGCCTGCGAGCTCGTCTACGTCGACGATGGCAGCCGCGACAACACGCTCGCCATCGCCCGCGCCCTGCAGGCCGATGCGCTCGACTTGCAGGTGGTGTCGCTGTCGCGCAATTTCGGCAAGGAGGCGGCGCTGATGGCGGGCCTCGATCATGCCCGGCGCGGCGCCGTGCTGTTCATGGATGGCGACGGCCAGCATCCGCCGGCCCTGGTCGAGCAGCTCGTCACGCACTGGATCAAGGACGGCTACGACGTCGTCTATACCGCGAAGGCGCATCGCGACAACGAGCCGTTCCTGCGCCGGGTGGCCGTTCACGGCTTCTATGCCCTCATCAACTGGGGCGCACGCCAGAAGATCCCCGAGGATGCCGGCGACTTCCGTCTGCTGTCGCCGCGCGCGGTAGCCGCACTCCGGCAACTGCCCGAGCGCAACCGCTTCTTCAAGGGACTGGCGAGCTGGATCGGCTTCCGCCAGATCCGCGTCGACTACGAGCCCGCGGCACGCGCCCACGGCGTCACGACGTTCAACGTGACCAGCCTGCTCGGTCTGTCGATCGAAGGCCTGACCTCGTTCTCGGTCGCGCCGCTGCGCTTCGCCAGCCTGCTCGGCATTCTCCTGGCCTCCGTCGCTTTCCTGTTCGGCCTCTCGATTCTCTGGGAGACCTTCGTCACCGGAAAGTCGGTGCCCGGCTATCCCTCGCTGATGGTCGGCCTGATGACGATCGGCGGCGTGCAGCTGATCATGATCGGCATCGTGGGCGAGTATATCGGCAAGATCCTGTCCGAGCTGAAGGCGCGGCCGATCTACTTCGTTGCCGAGCACAGCGAGAAGCGCGCCACCGCCGAGGCCCGCAACGATGGCGCCGAGAGGACTGCCGCCGAATGAGCGAAACGGCGCACCGGCGCATCTGGCTGTGCGCCGATGACTACGGCATCAGTCCGGGGGTCAATCGCGCCATCCGCGACCTGATCGCACGCGGTCGTTTGAACGCGACCTCGGTGATGACCGTGGGCGCGGCGATCGGGCGCGACGAGGTCGCGGAGCTGACCAAGGTCGCCGCCGACAGTCCGCGTTGCGCCATCGGCCTGCACGTGACGCTGACCGCGCCGTTCCGGCCGCTGACGATGCATTTCCGCCCCGCGGAGGGCGGCATGTTTCCGCCCTTCCCCAAGCTGCTCCGGGCCGGACTGACCCGCCGGCTCGATCCAGACATGATCCGCGCCGAGGTGACGGTTCAGCTCGCGGCGTTCGGCGAGCTGTTCGGCCGCGCGCCTGATTTCGTCGACGGCCATCAGCATGCGCAGCTCTATCCGCAGGTGCGCGAAGGGTTCCTCGCCGCCGTGAAGCAAGCCGCCCCTTCGGCCTGGGTCCGCCAGGGCGGCCGCAATCGGCCGCTGCTGCAGCGGCTGACGGCGCCGAAAGCGCTGCTGCTGGATGTGCTCAGCGCGCAATTTCGTCATCACGCCACGCGCGCCGAGATTGCCTTCAATCCCGGCTTCGCCGGCGCCTACGACTTCACCAAGGCCTCGGACTTTGGAACTCTGATGGACGGGTTTCTGGACGAGCTTCCCGAGCACGGCCTGGTGATGTGCCATCCCGGCTTCGTCGATGATATCCTCATCGAGCTCGACCCTTTGACCGTGCAACGCGAGCATGAGCATGCCTACCTCGCCGGCGAGCACTTCCCCGCCCTGCTGGACCGCCGCCGGATGACGCTCGCCTGAGCGATCTTGGGCGCCAACGACGAACAAAACGCCGTTTGGCGGCGTTTCATCTCGAATGGAGGCAGCGTGGAATCGAAAGTGCTTCGCAAGCTCACAGACGCTTTGTCGCATACGGAAATTTAATCCGCGGCCTGACTGGCCGGACCACAAAGTCCCCCTAGATCTTGGCCGCGCTTCGCCGGAACAAGGCGAGCGGCAGGAGAACCACATGACACCGCAAGAACGCCAACTCATCGACGACCTGTTCGACCGGCTGGCCACGTTGGAGAGTGCGCCGCGTGATCCGGAGGCCGCCGCCGCCATCGCGCAGGCGCTGCGGCGGGCTCCCAATGCCGTCTATGCGCTGGTGCAGACGGTGCTGGTGCAGGACGAGGCCCTGAAGCGCGCCAATGCCCGCATCGAGGAGTTGCAGCACGCCCAGCCCCCGCAGCAGGCGCAGTCGGGCGGTTTCCTGGATTCGATGCGCGACAGCATCTTCGGCTCGAGCAGCAGCCGCGGCTCGGTTCCCAACGTCCCGCCGCCGTCCGCGAGCCGGCCGGTCTGGAACAGCGGCCAAGCCATGCCCCCCGGCTATCAGGGCCAGCCCGGCTACCCCAGCCAGCCCGGCCCCTATGATCAGGGCGGCTTTGGCCAGCCGCGTGGCGGCATGTTCGGCGGCGGAGGTGGCTCGTTCCTGGGAACGGCGGCAGCCGCGGCGGCCGGCATGGTCGGCGGCTCGCTGCTGCTCGGCGGCATCCGTTCGATGATGGGCGGCGGCCAGCATCAGGCGTTCGGTGACACGACGATCATCGAGGAGCGTGGCGGCGGCAGTCCGTGGAGCGACCAGTCCGGCGGCTCGCTGGCC
>JBARNF010000814.1:0-3531 GCA_049802835.1 Bradyrhizobium sp. | reverse complement strand
CAGGAAAATCGCCGCGGCGTAATACCAGGTGAAGGCCAGCGCCGCCACGAACAGGATCATCCCGATGCCGCCGACGGCAATCGCCCAGGCCAGGTCGCTGCGGGCCTGGAGGCGCGGGTCTGCGGGGGCGGTCATGGGATGTCCTTTGTGCTGATCGGCCGGCACACATTGGCGAAAACCGCTGGCGGATCAAGCGCCGCGCGAACGGCTACGGCGTCGCACCACGGGACCGAGTGGTCCGGAAACGGCATTGGGGTCGTGCATGTTCCACGGTTGATCGCTGCCCGCGACGCAGGCATGATTTGTGCCTTCGATCGAAGATCTTGCGGTAAGAGTACGTGCGGCAAGAGACCTTGCGGCAAAAGGGTGGACGAGAGGGCAATGAAACGTCCCGTGGTCGGCGTGATCGGCAACAGCCATCGCGTCGAGAACAGGTTCACCGTGCAGATGGTGGGCGAGCGAAACCTGAGCGCCGTGGCCGAGGTCGCGGGCGCGCTGCCGCTGATGTTTGCCGGCGTTCCCGAGATCACCGATATCGGCGCGCTGCTCGACATCGTCGATGGTATCGTGCTGACCGGCGCCCGCGCCAACGTGCATCCGACCCGTTTCAAGACCGAGCCCAGCCTCAAGCACGAGCCCTACGACATCCATCGCGACGAGGTCGCCCTGCAAATCTCGGAAGCCTGCGTCTCCAGGGGCATTCCGCTGTTCGGCATCTGTCGCGGCCTGCAGGAGATGAACGTCGCCTTCGGCGGCTCGCTGCATCCTGAAATCCGCGAGATTCCCGGCCGCATGAACCATCGCATGCCGCGGCTGGAGAACGGCGAGATCCATCCCGATCCCACGGTCATTTTCGCCGACCGCCATGAGGTGAAGTTGACGCCGGGCGGCGCCTTCGCCGGCATCCTCGGCTGCGATACGATCAAGGTCAATTCGCTGCACGGGCAGGGCATCCTCGATCCCGGCGCGCGCGTCGTGATCGAGGGCATCGCCGAGGACGGCACCATCGAGGCGATCCGCATCGCGGATGCGCCGACCTTCGCGCTCGGCGTGCAATGGCACGCCGAATATGATCCGCAAAAGAATCCGATCAATCGCAAGCTGTTCGAGGCGTTCGGCGAGGCGGTGAAGCAACGGCAGTTGTCGGTCCGAGGTGGGGGCTGAACCGGCGTCCAGCGCGGCAGACCAATCTGCAGAGACGTCTCATCATGAGCTCGTCACAGGGAATTCCGGATGCGCCACGCCGTGACTGTTGCAGCTCTGCTCCTTGCCGCTCCGGCTTTTGCCCAGACCGCGCCGCCGATGGAAGGCCCGATCACCTGCACGTCGCCGGTCGCGGCTACGGATTCGGCCAAGAGCCTGCAGCAACGCTTCGGCGACGAGGCCGTGCTCCAGGAGCTACCGGGCGCGGAAGGCGAAACGACCAAGGGCCTCGTGCTATTTCCGCGGGCAACGGACCGTCGCATCGAGGTGGTCTTCATCGACGACAAGCTGAACTCCGTCTCGGGCCTGACACTGCGCGACACTGCCAAGTCCAGTCGCTGGAGCGTTGCGGGCGTCACGATCGGCGCGAGCCTCGCCGCGGTCCAGAAGGCCAACGGCAAGCCGTTCGTCGTGAGCGGCTTCGGCTGGGACTATGGCGGCTTCGTCACCGACTTCAAGAACGGCGCGCTGGGACGCATGCTGCCGGGCGGCTGCTCGGTGACGCTGCGGTTCGGCAAGGATGGAAATACGCCGAGGGCGTTGTCGGGCGATGGCGTCAAGGTGTCGTCCGACAATCCGGCGCTGTTGAAATTCGCGCCTGTCGTCACCGAGATCAGCGTCAATTTCGCCGCGAAGTGATGGCGATGGATCCTGCTTGAGCTGGAAGGGTTAACAACTGCGCCGGGGAGGGTTGGCAATGAGTCTGAACCTGAAATCCCGTAAAGTCATCTTTGTTCACGGCATCTTTGGTTGGGGCGAGAAGGAGCTGCCGTTTTCCTATTGGGGTGATGCGCTCGCGCAGTTTGCAGGGTCGCGGTTTGACGTGCACGAAGTCAAATGTGGACCGATCAGCTCGTTTCACGATCGCGCGTGCGAAGTGTTCGCCCAGATCAAGGGCGGCGACTTCCACTACGCGAAAGATCAGGGTGGAGAGACCGTCGGCGCCAAGCGCGCTGTCGTGGCGCGGACTGAACGAAAACACGTTCCGCCTCAGCCGCTGTTGCCCGACTGGTCGAAAGAGAATCCAGTCATTCTGGTCGGCCACAGCGCTGGAGCCCATACCTGCCTCGCGCTGCAGCGGCTGCTGGCAGAGGACTTCTTCGGAGAAGGATCGAATGCCGATTGGATCGAAGCGGTGATCTGCATCTCGGGGGTGCTGAACGGATCGACGCTGACCTACATGTTCGGCTGCAACCCCGTTACCGGCACTCTGGATCAGAATCCCCGACGACTGATCGACGCGGCGGTCACGATTGCCAAGGGCGTGCCGGCGCTGCCGCTGGCCGGACTGGACCTGTGGCTGGATCAATGGGCGGACACGAGCGCCTTCGTCGGCGGTCAGGACAATCTCGCCTGCGATTTGACCTTGTCCGGCTGCCTTGCCGCGAATGCCGGGTTTTCCAGCAATCCCAATACCTACTATCTCTCGCTCGTCACCAGCATGCCGGCGCGGCGCACGGTGCTCGGCATTCCGATTCCGTTTCGCTTCGTCGGGATCAACCCTCTCCTGCACGGGACAGCGATCTATCAGGCAGACAGGGCCGACTTCGTCGTGGGAGCCCTTCCGCTGTCGAACTGGAATACGACCTCACAGCTCCAGATCGAGGCGTGGCGCGACAACGACGGCGCGGTGAGCACGATCTCGCAGCGTTTTCCCTTCACCCATCATCAGGAGCCGATCGGCGGAGAAGGATTTCTGTCCGGCGCATCGATCGAAAAGGGCAGGTGGTATTTCGAGCGGGTCGAAAATGTGGTCGGCAGGTCATTCGATCATCTCGACCCGGCGTTCGGCGCGAAGCTGAAACCGGGGGCTGCGGCGGCCCAGCGTGATCTCTACCAGAAGCTTGCCGCGCTTCTCTAGCCCCGACAACGCGGCGCTCGTCGACGGGCGCCGGCCGAGGCAGCGCCGGTGGGTTTTCCGCAAGACCGTCTCCTCCATCAACGAGAAAGGCGCCCCGCGAGGGGCGCCTTCGACGTTGCACTCCATCGATCAAGCAGGCGTCAGCCCGGTCACGGCTTCGCCAAGTGCCAGGCACCGTTGAGGAAGCCGTCGCCGGTGACGTCGCCGGCCTTCTGGTCCTTGGCGAACGTGTAGAGCGGCTTGCCCTTGTAGGCCCATTGCTTGGAGCCGTCGTCGCGCGTGATGATCGTATAGCCGCCGCTCGGTTCGTCGCTTGCGCCGGCTTTCAAGACCGGCCAGTTGGTGGCACAGGGTCCATTACATGCCGACTTGCCGTCGCTGTCCTTGTCGAAGGTATAGAGCGACATGCCGCCGGCGTCAGTCAGGATCTCGCCTTTTGCGCTGCTGCCTGTCTTGGTCGGAGGTGC
>JBARNF010000813.1:0-9068 GCA_049802835.1 Bradyrhizobium sp. | reverse complement strand
GAGCGCAAACAACGCCGCCACCGCGGCGTCGATCGCATTACCGTCACGCATCAGCATGTCGGCGCCCGCGCTCGATGCGAGCGGATGGTTGGTCACCACCATGCCGCGCGAGCCGATCGCCGGCTGCTTCTCGCACGTGAAGCGAGCGGCTCGGTTCGAAGAGACAGAAGAGATCACGCACGGCTCCGGCGGGTATGATGCAAAGGGGGCTGCCGCTGATCCTGACCGATCGCCGCGATGCTGAAAAGGGAGCATCGCCCGCGCGGCAGGCGCCGCAGCCCTGCGTCATGCGCTGTACGGAGGGCATGAACCCGCTGGGCTCATTTCCCATCGTTATCAGCCTATGTTAGGCGTGACGCAGTGCCCTGATGAGCGAGCCTGTTGAATTCATGTCCCACTACGATCTGATCATTCGCGGCGGTCGCGTGCTCGACCCGGAAACCCAGCTCGACACGATGGCCGACGTTGCGATCAAGGATGGCGCGATCGCTGCCGTCGGTGACGTCGCGGGCGCAGCGGATCACATCATCGATGCGGCGGGCCTTGCCGTCGTGCCCGGCTTCATCGATCTCCACGCCCACGGCCAGTCGCTGCCGGCCGACCGCATGCAGGCGTTCGACGGCGTCACGACGACGCTCGAGCTCGAGGTCGGCGTGCTGCCGGTGGCGCGCTGGTATGACGAGCAGGCCGCGATCGGCCGCCTGCTCAATTATGGCGCAGCCTCGGGTTGGGTATTCGCGCGGATCGCGACGATGACCACGCAGCAGGCTGCATCCAACATTGCGGGCATGGGCGAGGCGATGCGCGACAAGCGCTGGGTCGAGGAGGTCGCGACCCCGGCCGAGACCGCCGAGATCGTCGAGCGGACGCGGCAAGGGCTGGAGCAGGGCGGCCTTGGCATCGCCTTCCCGAATGCCTATGCGCCCGGAACCGGCGTCAAGGAGCTCTCGGAGCTGTGCAGCCTGGCTGCCAAGCACGACGTGCCGACCTATACCCACATCGCCTACATGTCGAACGTCGATCCGCGCAGCTCGGTCGACGCCTATACGCGGCTGATCGGGCTGGCAGGCTCGACCGGCGCCCACATGCACATCTGCCATTTCAACAGCACCAGCCTGCAGGACGTCGAGCGCTGCGCCGAGCTGGTGCAGACCGCCCAGGCGCAGGGCCTGAAGGTCACGGTGGAGGCCTATCCCTATGGCACCGGCTCGACCGTCGTCGGCGCCGGCTTCTTCGCCGATCCTGCGTTCTGCCAGCGCATGGGGACCGGCTATGACGCGATCGAGATGGTGGCCGAGCGCCATCGTCTCGGCAGCCGCGACGAGCTGCTCGAACGCCAGGAGCACGATCCGGGCGCGCTGGTGCTGATCCATTTCCTCGACGTCGCCGTCAACCAGCGCCATCGCGAGCTGCTCGACGTCTCCGTGATGTATCCGGGCGGGGCGATCGCCTCCGATGCGATGCCCTGGATCCTGACCAACGGCACGCAATACACTGGCGAGGCTTGGCCGCTGCCGGACGATGCGGTGTCGCATCCGCGCTCGTCGGCGACCTTCACCAAGTTCCTGCGCGAATGGGTGCTCGAGCGCAAGGCGGTGCCGCTGATGGAAGGCCTCGCCAAGTGCACGCTGATCCCGGCCCGGATTCTGGAACCATCGACGCCGATGATGCGCCGCAAGGGCCGGCTACAGGCCGGCTGTGACGCCGACATCGCGGTGCTCGACCTCGCGAGCTTGCGCGACCGCGCCGACTTTCTGAACATGAATCGGCCGTCCGAAGGCGTCAGGCATCTCTTCGTCAACGGCCGCGCCGTGATATCAGACGGAGCGCTGGTCCGCGACGCCAGGCCCGGGCAGTCGGTGCGGCGGCCCGTCGTGTCATGATCGTTCCGGTCCTGCTGGTTGCCGGATCGCTCGGCGCCGGCAAGACGACCCTGCTCAATCACCTGCTCGCCAACCCGGACGGGCGGCGCATCGCCGCAATCGTCAATGATTTCGGCGCGGTCGACATCGACGCGCAGCTGCTCGGGACGGTCTCGGAGGGGGTGATCAGCCTGAAGAACGGCTGCATCTGCTGCTCGCTGCAGGGCGATCTCCTGCGCACGCTATCATCAGTCATCAAGCGCGATCCGGCGCCGGACGCGATCGCGATCGAGACGTCCGGCATTTCCGATCCCGCGGAGATCATCCGCAACCTGATGGACCCGGTCATCTTCAAGGTGGCGCCGCTGGAGACGGTGGTGACGCTGGTCGACCCGCAGCGGCTGCGCGACGATCCCGATCTGGAAGCGGATGCGCTGTGGCGGTCGCAGCTGCGCGCCGCCGACTTCGTGCTGCTGACAAAGTCGGATCTGCTCGACCGTGCTGCGCTCGACGAGGTCCGCGCCATCGTCGGCCGCACCAAGCCGCAATCTGCGATCTTCGAGATTGCGCACGGCGTCGTCGCGCCGGACCTGTTGTTCAGCCGCGATATGCGCGTGCCGCGAACCCCGCCCCGGCAGCTTCCCACCGCGTCGGAGCCGTTCGCCACGATCACCTGGACCTCGCAGGCACCGCTGTCGCTGCAACGTTTTCAGCAGGTGATCGGCCGGCTGGCGCCGCGCACCCTGCGCATCAAGGGCATCCTGCTGTTCGCCGAACATCCCGCGCAGCCGATCCTGTTCCAATCGGTGGCCACGCGCGGCACCTTGGCGCCCTCGCCATTGCCGCCGGCCGACGGGCTGACCGCGCAACTCGTGCTGATCGGGCGCGCGGGAGAGTTGGATGCTGGAGAGATCGACGAGTTGCTTGGCAGCATCGTCGTGTCCTGAGCCTTGAAGGGCTGCTCGCGCGCTCAGCCCGCCTGCCGCAACGCGCCGGCACCGGACTCGGCCCAGCTGCAGCGGCCTCCGCCGGCGCGCTTGGCGGTATAGAGCGCATCGTCGACCCGGCGGAGCAATGTGTCGACCGCGCCGCCGGCCAGCGGCTGGTCGTTCACGAGCAGGCCGGCACTAGCGCCGATTACGACCGGAATGTCCGACAGCAGATACGGCACCGACAAGCTCTGAACGGCTTCGCGCGCCAGCGCCAGCGCCTCGTCGCGCCCCTGTGCGCTGCCGGCCACCGGCTTCAGCAGCATGAATTCGTCGCCGCCGAATCGTGCCGCCATTCCGCGGCTGCCGACACAGCTCGACAGCCGCGTGGCGACCTCGCGCAGCAGATCATCGCCGGCGTGGTGACCGTGCCGATCGTTGACCGGCTTGAAGCCGTCGAGATCGATGGCGACGATCGCGACATGGCCGTGGACAGTCTCCAGCGCATGGAGAAATGCGGCGCGGTTGGGCAGGCCGGTCAGGAAATCGTGGCTGGCCCGGCGCGCCAGCGCATGCTTGGCCTCGAGCCGTTCGATGAAGGCGGTGCTGAGATGGCGCGACGCTTCGCGAATCGTAAACCAGAACAGCACCAGCATGGTGGCGCCGAGCTGATAGGGTAATTCGGGGCGCATCAGGCCGGCGATCAATGTCGGCGTGAACAGCAGGGCGGTCGTGGTGAGCACGACCCAGGGGCGGATCGCCGCCCGCGACACCATGCCGACGCAATAGGACATCGAGAGGCCGAAGGCGATCCAGGCCCCCGGCGCGTCATCGAGCTGAAACGCGCGGAACGACAGCGCACCCAGCGCGAGGCCGAAGGCCGATGCGCCCGCGGCGTAGACGTTTTCCCAGAGGATCACGTCTCTGTCCGACAGGCGTGCGGAATGCTGCTTGTAGCGAAGCAGGCTCACGACGCGGCCGATCGCATTGACGATGATCGCAAAGGCGATCGCGATGTAGCCGGGATCGCGATGCAGGACCGCAAGCGTGACCGATCCGGTGATTGCGGCCGCGTTGATCGACATCACCTGCGGCAGCGACGTGTAGAGGAGATCGACGAGCTCGCGCCGGATCGCCGGATTCGGATGGATGAATTTCGAGAGCAGCCCATGTCCCATGGCGCCACCATGGGACAGCTTTCCTAACAGTTGATGGGTGGAGACAGTTCGCGCGACGAAGAGGTTCGCGATTACCTTAAATCTTCGTCAATGGACCGCGTGGTGCCTCACGGGGCGCGGCTGGGATCGCTCGTCGCGTAGACCGGCGTCGCCGCCGACATCCGCGGCGACATCGGAGCCGACGCCGCCACTTTCGGCGGATCCACCTTCGGCATTTCCACCTTGGCCAATTCAGCCTTCGGGGGCTCGAGCTTCAAGGGCCGCAGCGGCTGCCGCTTTGCCATCGCATCCAGCACGGCCCGGTTCGCCTTGTCGATCCGCTTGGCGGCTGCGACGTCGGCAAAGGCGCGGTCGAACTTGCGCATCCGATAGAATACGATGCCGCGATCGATATAGGCGTCCTGGTAGCGCGGGTCGAGCTGGATCGCTGCATCGAGATCGGCCAGCGCCGCCGTAAAATCGCCTTTCTGGAACGAAGCCATGCCGCGGTCATGATGCGTGCGCGCGTCGTTCGATGGCGTATTGCCGGGGAACGCCGCATCAGCATTGCACGGAGCGGCTGCCGACGGTCCGCAGGACGGGCGGTCCTGCTCGGTGGAATAGACCGCATCGACCTTGCTGACCCGCAGCGGCGGCTGCTCGGCGGAGGCCTCGGCGGTCGTCTCGTTGCCGGCGTTCGGGGCGACATCGCCGGTCATCGCCGCATCCGGAATGACGGAAGCCGTCTCGATCGGCTTGGCCGGCACCTCGTGAGGCTTGACCCGGTTGGTCGAGACCACGATCGGCTTCAGCGGCACGACAGAGGCTGAAGACATGTGCGTGAACAACAGGTAGCCCGTCAGCGCCACCGCCGACGCGCCAGCCAGCGCCATGACGCCGGATGCGACCTTGTGCACCTTGGCGACGACGGCGAGCTTGGACTCCTGCTGCTGCTCGTCCTGCGCCGCTCCGAGCAGACGGTCGTAGGCCGCGCGTTGCTCCTTGTCGCCGAGAATGTCGTTGGCGCGGACAATCTCTCGAAATCGCAGCGCGGCGTCGGGGTCTCCGGGATTGACGTCAGGATGGTTCTCTTTGACCGCCTTGCGGAAGGCGGCCCTGATGTCCTCAGCGTCATCGTCCGGAAGAGCTCCGAGCAAATCGTAAAGCGTCTTCATCGTCGCTCTCGCTGCAGGGTTCCCTCGTCTCCGATCGAAAATCCTACGGCGAATTTACGCTGGAGCACTCGTACTAACTCTTTCCGCCTTGCATGGTGATGGCCCAATCCGGCGGAAAAATGACTGAAAATGGCGAAGCTTGCAGCCATTTCTGCCGAGCCTGGAACCATTGCGCGCGTTCTCCCTCGTCGCGGGCGCTCGCAATCCTTGATTGAGTGCGGCTGTCCGGTCGCCTGCAGCCGCATCACCCGCGTGCATGGTGACGAAAAAGTTTGAAGCGGGATTTAACGGAGCAGCTCATTACCGTTCACATCATGTGACATTCAGCACGCCGGCTCGCCGGCTTGCGGAGGCGGCGGCGCGGCCGCTATACCGGCCGCATGACTGATTTTCATGGTGTCTTTCCCTATCTCGCTTCGCCGATCGGCGCGGATGGCGCGATCCGGACCGGTGTGCTGGGACGGCTGTGCGACGATCTGATCCATGCCGGCGTTCACGGGCTGACGCCGCTCGGCTCGACCGGGGAGTTTGCCTATCTCGATCGCGCCCAGCGCATGACCGTGGTGGAGACGACGATCGATGCCGCCCAGGGGCGCGTGCCCGTGATCGCCGGCGTGGCCTCGACCGCCATTGCCGACGCGGTGGCGCAGGCCAAGGCCTATCAGAAGCGCGGCGCGGACGGCATCCTCGCGGTGCTCGAGGCCTATTTCCCCGTCAGCGACGCCGGCATCGAAGCCTACTTCCGCGCCATTGCCGATGCCGTCGACGTTCCCGTCGTCATCTACACCAATCCGCAGTTCCAGCGCTCCGATCTGTCGCTCGACGTGATCGCTGATCTCGCCGAGCATCCGCGCATCAACTACATCAAGGATGCGTCCACCAACACCGGGCGGCTCCTGTCGATCATCAACCGCTGCGGCGATGCCATCAAGGTGTTCGCTGCGTCGTCGCACATTCCAGCGGCCGTGATGCTGATCGGCGGCGAGGGCTGGATGGCGGGGCCCGCCTGCATCATCCCGCAGCAGAGCGTCGAGCTCTACAATCTGTGCAAGGCGTCCTGCTGGGATGATGCGCTCAAGCTGCAGAAGAAGCTATGGCGCGTCAACGAGGCCTTCGCGCGCTTCAATCTGGCCGCCTGCATCAAGGCGGGGTTGTCGATCCAGGGCTACGACGTCGGCGATCCCGTGCCGCCGCAGGCGGCGCTGACGCCCGAGCAGCGCAAGGTGGTCGACGAAGTTCTGCGCAGCCTGGGGTGAGGTTTGGCCTCGGCTTTGGCCCCGCTCTCTCCACATCGTCATTCCGGGGCAGCCCGAAGGGCTGAGCCCGGAATCCATACTCGGTGGCCAATCGGTTGAGCAGACTTGGACAGATTGAGCCTCCAAGAACACTGTTCGTGACTATGGATTGCGGGCTCGCGCGGAGCCTGTCATCGGGCCGCGCTTTGCGCGGACCCGGTGGCGCGCCCCGGAATGACGGCACCGGTTGTCTCAGTCGGCAAATCCGCTAAAACCCTGCCCAAATTCATTTGAACTGACCAAGGACTGACGAATGAACATTCTTCCCAACAACATGCGATTCGGTGCGGGCCAGCCCGTCAAGCGGCTGGAGGATCAGCGGCTGCTGACCGGGAAGGGTCAGTTCATCGACGACAGGCCGGAGGACGGCGCGCTCTGGCTCTACGTGCTGCGCTCGCCGCATGCCCATGCGAAGATCGTGTCCATCGATACCGCTGCCGCGCGGGAGATCGCCGGCGTGCAGGCGATCTATACCGGCGCGGACCTCGTCGCCGACGATGTCGGCACCATCCCGACGCTGGCGATCTTCAAGCGGCCGGACGGCAAGCCGATGACGGTGCCGCCGCGCCGGCTGCTCGCCCACGAGATCGTCCGCTTCACCGGCGAGGCGGTTGCTGCCGTGGTCGCGACGTCGCGCGTGATTGCGCAGGAGGCCGCGGAAGCGATCGTCGTGGACTATGAGGTTCTGCCCGCGGTGACCGACCCGGTGAAGGCGCTCGAGCGGGGCGCGCCTGTGGTGTGGCCCGAGGCCCCCGACAACATCGTCGCCGCGATGAGCTATGGCGATGCTGCCAAGGTCGAGGCGGCCTTCGCCGGCGCTGCGCACAAAGTGTCGCTCGACATCGCGAGCCAGCGTCTGGTGCCCTCAGCGATGGAGCCGCGCTCGACGATTGCCGAGATCGAGAAGAAGACCGGACGGCTGCTGCTCTACGTGCAGTCGCAGACGCCGGCCTCGACCCGCGACGTGCTGGCGGAGGCCGTGCTAAAGCGGCCGAAGGAGAGCGTGCGCGTGCTGGTCGGCGACATCGGCGGCGGTTTCGGGCAGAAGACCAGCCTCTATCCGGAGGACGGCATCGTCGCCTATGCCGCGACCAAGCTGAACAAGAAGATCCGCTGGCGCGCCGAGCGCACGGACGAATTCGTCGGCGGCACCCATGGCCGCGATCTCACCTCGACGGCAGAATTCGCGCTCGACGCCAAGGGCAGGGTGCTCGCTTATCGCGTGCGCTCGATCGGCGCCACCGGCGCCTATTCGTCGGGCACAGGCAACATCATCCCGCTGGTGCTCGGGCCGTTCGTGCAGACCGGTGTCTACGATCTGCCGCTGGTGCATTTCGAGGTCAAGACGGTCATGACGCACACTGCACCGGTCGGCGCCTATCGTGGTGCCGGACGTCCCGAGGCGGTGTTCATCGTCGAGCGCCTGTTCGATGCGGCCGCTCGCCAGATCGGCATCGATCCGCGCACCATCCGCAAGGCGAACTACATCAAGCCGGCGCAGCTGCCCTACACCAATGCGGTCGGCCAGGTCTATGATTCCGGCGCCTTCGCCCACATGCTGGAGCGTGCCTCCAAGCTTGCCGACTGGGACGGCTTCAACGCGCGCAAGCGCGAGGCCAAGAAGCGCGGCATGCTCTATGGCCGCGGCCTCACCTCCTACATCGAATGGACCGGCGGCCGCGCTCATACCGAAAAGGTGTCGCTGCACGCCACCGCCGAGGGACGCGTCATCCTGCATTCCGGCACCATGGCGATGGGGCAGGGCCTGCAGACCACCTACACGCAGATGATCTCCGAGTCGCTCGGCATTCCCCTGGACAAGATCGACGTCGTGCAGGGCGACACCGATCTCGCCACCGGCTTCGGCAGCGTCGGCTCGCGTTCGCTGTTCGTCGGCGGCACGGCGGTGGCCGTGTCGTCGAACGATTTGATTACGAAGGCTCGGGAAAAGGCGTCGAACCTGCTGGAGACCGCGGTCGAGGACATCGAGTATCGCGATGGTGTGCTGAGCGTGGTCGGCACCGACCGCCGCATCAGCCTGTTCGAGATCGCCGGCAAGGAGAAGCAGGCCAAGCTGTCGGTCGACAGCGAGGGCGAGGTCGATGGTCCGAGCTGGCCGAACGGCACGCATGTCTGCGAGGTCGAGATCGATCCGGAGACCGGCATCAGCCGCGTGGTGCGCTACACCACGGTCGACGACGTCGGCGTTGCGGTCAATCCGATGCTGGTCGCGGGCCAGATCCACGGCGGCGTTGCGCAAGGGATTGGCCAGGCGCTCTACGAGAACGTGGCCTACGATGCCGACGGCCAGCTCCTGACCGCGACCTATCAGGACTACTGTATCCCCCGCGCCGACGACGTGCCGCCGATCACGGTCACGCTCGACGACTCCGCGCCGTGCAAGACCAATCCGCTGGGCGCCAAGGGCTGCGGCGAGTCCGGCGCCATCGGAGGTCCGCCCTGCATTACCAACGGCGTGATGGATGCGCTGTTCGAATTGGGGATCACCAACCTGCAGACGCCGCTGACGCCGGAGAAGGTCTGGCAGGCGATCCGGGAGGCCAAGGCGGCGAAGGCTGCGTAAAGCGGCGAAGATGCTAATGCGGCGCGATGGTCGCGCCAAGACGACGGTCCGCTCCCTCTCCCCGTT
>JBARNF010000812.1:0-6175 GCA_049802835.1 Bradyrhizobium sp. | reverse complement strand
CTTAGAGGATCTTGCCGTCCCACGTCACGATCCACGCAAAACGGCACCGGAGACGTCGGTCATTGCGGCAGGATTGATCAACGATTTCCATGGCGTGTTTGGGTTGTGGCGCATCGACGGCTATGACAGCGTCATTGAAACGCTCACTAACTCTTTCGAGCTTTGGCGCGGCGGAGAAGGGCAAACCAACCTTATTGCTTTTCCATATGACTGGCGCCTATCGAATCGTGTAGCTGCTGCGCAGCTTAAGGCGCTGATTGAGCGCCGGTTACCGGAGTTCCGCAAGGCGACAAACAACCCGGGCGCAAAAGTTATTCTTGTCGGACATAGTATGGGTGGATTAGTAGCGCGCTACTACCTGGAGGTCCTCGAAGGTTGGCGCGACTGTCGCGCTCTTGTGAGTTTTGGAACTCCTTACCGCGGCGCTGTGGGGCCATTGGATTATCTCTCCAATGGCTACAAGAATACTTTACTTGGCCAGACGTTCGTAGAGCTTACGACAGTCTTGCGTAGCATGCCTGCTGTGTATGAGCTGCTTCCGCGCTACCGGGCCCTCAAGCACAACGATGTTTGGTGCCGCCCAGCCGAGGCGGGACCTCTGCCTGGAATTGATCAGGATTACGCACGTGCCGCGCTCGACTTCCATCTGGAGATCGACGCAGCGGTTCAGCGCAACGGGAAGGACGCCGACTACATGAAAGAACGGTATCTCGTCTTTCCAGTCGTAGGCGCAGGGCAACCGACTATGAATTCGGCCGTTTTTAAAGAAGGCGGAATCCTCTGCAGCGAGGGTAATCCTGACTGGTTAGACCCCGAACTCGAAGCTGGAGACGGCACTGTGCCCCGTGTCTCTGCTACCCCGGAAGATCGAACAACAGAATTTCGGGAAATCTTCTTCGCAGAGCGGCATGCCTCCCTCCAGTGCAATGACAGTATTCTGTTTGACTTGATCGAGCGCATAAAGCAGATGCAGGCTCCCAAACACGCGCCGGCGCTAGGTGGTGTGTTGCTGACAGTTCCGGCGCTCGGTCTTGCGATCCAAGAGTTGTATGCGCCAGGTGAGCCCGCCGAGGTGGTGGTCCGAGCCAAGGATATCGATCGTTTTGGAAAGCTGCATGCAGTCGCTGTCAGATCTGGAGCAGAGGGCGCAAAGGCGACCTTCACAAGATCCGGGGATCATTGGAGGGCAAACCTAGGAGAGCTGTCAGCCGGCCAATATCGGATCACGGTGGCCACTGAGAAGTCTGGCTCTGGTGCGCCCACCCCCGTTCATGACGTCTTTGAAGTGGCCAGGTAGGAGGTCCCGCCATGTCTTGGCCTCCCGTCTCGCGCGACGAAGACAAGGGCCTCACGCACTACGTGGTGGACGAGACTGCCCGCAATTTTCCAATTTCGATCGCGTCGGTAAACGCACTTTTGCCGGATGGGCGCAGAAAGGTCATCGAGGCCATTTATGATGCGCTGTGCGCGCGAAAAATTTCCTACGGATTGGAGCCTTTCAATCCTGATCAGCGGGTACAGCAGATCCGCTCGCCAGAAGTCGTGCTCGACGGAGAGTGTGAGGGGACCTGCCTAGACCTTGCCTTGGTGTTCGCCGGCATTGCTCTTGGGAAGGACTTGACGCCAATCCTAGTGATGCTCGAAGGGCATGCACTTGTTGCGGTGTCACTCGATGATGGTCGTCGCACCGCAACCGATATGCCGCGCCGAAATCGCGAAGGCCCTTGGCTTCAACAGGGGGTATTGCGAGATGCGCAGGTCTTGCGCACTCTGATTGATGAAGGGCACTACATTGCGATCGAGTGTACCGGGTTTGCCGATGGCGCCGTATTTGACGCAAGTATGCCTGAGGGCGCAAATCGATCGCGAGGCAAGCTAACCTTTGGCTCTGCAGTCATCGCGGGTCGGAAGCAGCTTGAGTTGACAGAGCGCCCGTTTCGATTTGCGTTGGACGTGGCAGTCCTACGCGATGGTTGCGGCTTTTTCGTCTACGCCTCCGGCCTTTCAGGTGCATACGAAGAAAGGCTAATTGAAAGCATGCAGGCGCGAGGCCTGTTGCAAACCGCAGACACAGCCGGTCTGCAACGAAGAGTGATCATTACTCTCGCCCGTAGTCTCAAGCGCGATGTTGCCGACTTTGATCAAGCTGTGGTCGAGCTGGAGCATGCTGTGAGGCTAGCCCTCGAGGCTATAGCTCGGGGTGAGCACAGCACAGGTGTGGACGAGTTTGTCCATAAGATTTTGTCGCGGATTGCAGATGGGACAAAGATAGGTAATTTCGACAATAACGCGCGTACGGTCGATGAGGCGCTCGCCGAGCTCGACAAACGAGAGGGGGAGCACCGTGCCGCCGCGAGGCGCGCGCGGATCGCTTTGCTCGATGCTGCGGTCGAGCAAGAGAAACTCCGTCGCAATCCAGTCGCTGTTGCAGCGCGGATCGCTGCGCGGGTCGCGGTTGAGCATCCGACCGAACGGCCAGCTTGGTCACCCGAATTCCGAAGAGAATACGATTGCTATTGCGAAAACGGGTATACAACAGGCGTTGGTCTTCTGTTGTCCGTTGCTGCTGAGCTGGCTCGGCTAATGGTTGCGACGGCGCTTGAAAGCCAGGAACGGGGAACGGCTTTGCATCTGTTGGGGGTCGCGCTTTCGAAACTTGGAGAGCGAGACGCAGAAACGCAACGGCTCGAGGAAGCCGTGCGTGCCTTTCAAGCAGCATTGGGTGAGCGCTTGCGCGAGCGGACACCGCTCGACTGGGCAGCAACACAGAACGATCTAGGTAACACGCTCCTGGAGCTCGGCCATCGAGAGGCCAGTAAGGCGCGACTGGAGGAAGCGGCCAGTTCTTATCGGGCGGCCTTGGAGGTGCGCACGCGCGAGCAGCTACCGATTGACTGGGCTGGAACCAAGACCAATCTTGGCAATGCGCTGTTCGAACTTGGGGTCAGAGAGGCGGGAAAGACACTGTTGGAGGAAGCCTCGTGCGTCTTTCGCGAGGCCCTTCGGGAATATAGCCGCGAGCGGACGCCGATCGTTCTACCCACATTGGACGAGCGGACGCGTAATGAAGTGCCGCTGAACTGGGCGGCTACGCAGAACAATCTCGGGGAAGCGTTGCTGGCGATTGGCGAGAGGGAGTCGGGTACTCAACGACTAGAGGACGCCAAGAGCGCGTTTCTGGCAGCGTTGGGCGAGTACACCCGAGAGCGGGTACTACGCCTCTGGGCAATTGCGCAGAACAATCTTGGCGAAGCCCTTCTGGCGCTAGGTGAACGGGAGACGGGCACAGCGCAACTGAAGGAAGCTATTTCGGCCTTTGAAGCCGCTTTAACGGAGCGCGAGCGCGAGCGCGCACCCCTTGAGTGGGCCACGACCGTGAATAGCCGCGCGATCGCGTTGTCTCTTCTCGGACAGCGCGAATCAGATTCCGCTCGGCTGAAGGAGGCTGTCCGTGCCCACGAATCAGCTTTGGAGGTGCGCAAAAGAGAGTCGACACCTCTCGATTGGGGTGCGTCCCAGAACGACCTTGGTGATGCGCTTCAGGCGCTCAGCGAATTCGAGACCGAAGCCACACACCTGACCGAGGCGGTGCGCGCCTATCAGGCAGCGCTTGAGGAGCGAAAACGTGAACGGGTGCCATTCGACTGGGCCGTCACCCAGAAGAACCGCGGCAATGCACTCTTGAAACTTGGTGAGCGACAGCCCGGCGCGGCTCCGGAGTGCTTGGAGGAGGCGGGGCGAGCCTATCGTGGCGCGCTGGAGATCTTCATCCCGGCTGGAACGGACCGGTACATAGCCACATGTCGAGGCGGCCTGGAACGCGCGCTAAGGCTTCTCGACGACGGGAGGTAACAAATCCGCGGAGGCATTTGGATAGCCGACGTTGAAGGGACTGACGCTGGCCTGCTCGCCGCCGCGGGGCTGTCGGCCGTCGCGCTGCATCTTTCCGGCGCGCGCTCGTGGAATGCCTGAGCTCGATCCATATCGAGTCTTAAGGCGTTCTACAGAGTCGAACGAAAGTCCGAATTGGCGAGCGTCGCATGGCCGAACTTTATCTAGCGAATACGGACAATGACTGGTTCGATTTCCTCAAAGCGGCGACGGCATCGCACCGCAGGAGATCGGCGTGTTCGTGCGCACCGAGGCGTTGGTGCCGCGGGCGCGCGCCGGCCTTGCGGGGGCCGATGCCATCACCACGGGGGCGATGAGCCTCGCCAAGGGACTGGAGTTTCGCGCCGTCGTCGTGATGGCCTGCGACGAGGGCATCCTGCCGCTCGACGAACGCGTCGAGGACGCCGCCGACGAGGCCGAGCTCGACGACATCTACGAGACCGAGCGACGGCTGCTCTACGTCGCCTGCACCCGGGCGCGCGAGCATTTGCTCCTGACCGGCAAGAGTCCGACGTCGGAATATCTCGCCGATTTCGCGCCGTGACGCTTCCTCACGCCACAGCATCCTTCTTCGCGATCCGGTGCAACTGCTCGAACAGATCCGCCTGCTCGTGCAAGACCTCTGACAGAGAGCGGACGCTTGAATCCTGACGAACGGGTTCTGAATCGGTTCGCCGACGCATGAGAGGCCAGTCGTTGGTCTCGTTCTACACCCAGGCCAGCACCGATTTGCCGAGCGGCACGTGGCAATTCTAACCGTAATTATCGCTCTTGATGCCGTACTCATCGTAGATCGTGAGCGGATCGCGGTCGGGGGAGAGCCGGCATTTGGCCTGCGCCAGATGCAGCTTGACCGCGTCGGGCTCGCGGCCGTTGTTCAACAGCTTTCGCAAATCATCCATATGTGCGCGCGGCTGGTGTTTCTCTGGGAGCTGCTCCAGTGCCACCAGCGCGGTGGCCAGCGCCTCCGTGACGACCCACTCGTCATGACCCGTGATTCCCGGTCGTGGCATAGGCGCACCTCACGTCGGTGTTGGGAAAGTGGCTCCGGAGCGCATAGTCTAGCGCACTCCGCTACGGCCGGCCACCGGGCGCTGTCACCCCGGCCAGGATCGGCCCTCAACGGGTTGCAGGAAATCGGGCACGCGGACCAGCTCCGGCGGTCGTTCGTGTGAAATGCCGCAGTTGGCCTGGCTGCAACTGCAAGCCTTTCGCATGGTGTGGCGCGGAAGCTGACCGGCAAGCGGCGGAGCCGATCTTGCCTTGCGTCGCATGCCCATGATTAGGATGAAAGTGTTCGCCCTCCGGCGTTTCGCATCCCACCTGAAAGGACATGGTCCGTGAGCTACGATCCGCCCGTCGAGGACATGATCTTCACGTTGACGAAGGTCGCTGTGCCTCCGGACGTCGCGCCGGCGTCGGGTCGCGACGACCTGTTGGCCGTGCTCGAGGAGAGCGGCAAATTCGCGCGTGACCGGGTCGCGCCGCTCGACGGGGCGTCGGATCGGATCGGCGCGAGCTGGAGCGCAGCTGGCGTCACGACGCCGCCCGGCTTTCGCGAGGTCTATGCCGATTGGGCGGCCGCCGGGTGGAACGCCGTGGCGCAGCCCGAGGCATTCGGTGGCATGGGCCTGCCGACATCCGTCGGCGCGGCCACCATGGAGATGCTGACGTCGGCCTGCATGGCGCTCGCGACCTTGCCGGTGCTGAGCCAGGGGGCGGCGGATGCGATCGCAGCTCACGCCAGCGCCGAGCTGAAGCAGATCTATCTGCCGCGGCTGATCTCCGGCGAATGGACCGGCACGATGAATCTCACCGAGCCGCAGGCCGGCTCGGATGTCGGGCTGTTGCGCACCAAGGCCGTGCCGACCGGCGATGGTCGCTATCTGATCTCGGGACAGAAGATCTTCATCACCTTCGGTGAGCATGATCTGGCGTCCAACATCATTCATCTCGTGCTGGCACGGCTGCCTGACGCTCCGCCGGGCGTGAAGGGCATCTCGCTGTTTCTGGTCCCGAAATATCTCGTCGGCGACGACGGTGCGCCGGGCGCGGCCAACGACCTGCGCTGTGCCGGCATCGAGCACAAGCTCGGCATCAAGGGATCGCCGACCTGCACCATGGTCTACGGCGATGCCGGCGGCGCGATCGGATGGCTGGTGGGCGAGGAGAACAAGGGGCTCGCCTGCATGTTCACGATGATGAACAAGGCGCGCCTGGCGACCGGGCTGCAAGGCGTCGCCATCGCCGAGAAGGCCACGCAGAAGGCGTTGCTCTATGCGCG
>JBARNF010000811.1:0-1567 GCA_049802835.1 Bradyrhizobium sp. | reverse complement strand
GCCGAGGAGCGGCACAACTGGCCCGCCAAGGCGGCGTAGAGGCGGACCGCGAGCTGGGCACAGGCGGGGGCGAGCGCGCGAGCGGGCGCCGCGGGCGCGATGGACTGGACCGGCGTACAAGCCGGCATGACAGAACAGGGGACGTAGCGGCCTCCCCGTCAGATGGACACCGCCATCCAAGCGCTGCTCGCCTCGGACTTGGGAGCGAGCCATGGATGGCACGGTTCTCGGACTATTCCTCCTATCGACATTTATCGGCGGGGTAACGACCGGTCTGGCCGGATTCGCCATGGGTCTCGTGGTGTCGGGCGTGTGGCTGCACATCCTCACACCCATCCAGACCGCAACCTTGATCGTCGGCTACGCCGTGCTGGTGCAGAGCTACAGTATTTGGAAGCTCCGGCATGCACTGAGTTGGCGCAAGGTGTCGCCATTCATTGTCGGTGGCGCGGTTGGGGTGCCGATCGGCGCGATGCTGCTGACCTATATCGACCCGTCATATCTGCGTAGCGGCGTCGGCCTGCTGCTGGTGCTTTACAGCACCTACGGTCTGGCACGGCCGGCGATCAAACCGGTGCAGGGCGGACTTCCCGCCGATATCGGCATCGGATTTCTGAACGGGCTGCTCGGTGGACTGACCGGCCTCGCCGGCGTCGTCGTGACGATCTGGGTCCAATTGCGCGGCTGGCCGAAGGACGTGCAGCGCACGGTGTTCCAGCCGGTGATCCTGGCGGCGATGGTGATGACCGCAATTTCGTTGGCCGTCACCGGCGCCGTCACAGCCGAGACCGTGAAACTTTACCTGTTCGGTCTGCCGATGCTGTTCGCCGGCACGTGGACCGGCCTCAAGCTGTACGGCCGCCTCGATGACGCGCGCTTTCGGCAGATCATCCTGCTGCTGTTGCTGGTTTCGGGCGCTACCCTTGTGGTGCCGATGTCGATCTTTCGATGAGGGCCGCCTTGCTGCAATCGTTTCGCGTGGCTGCGCTTCGCCGCCGAGGAGCCGCTCAGCCTTGCCGGCGCACCGCGCTCTCGTGCCAGCGGCGCAGCATGAGATGCGCGAGGGAGGACAGCGCGAAATAGATCAGGATGCCGGTGATCGACAGCAGAATGAGCGCGGCGAACATGCGCGGGATGTTGAGGCGGTAGCCGGATTCGGCGATGCGGTAGGCGAGGCCGGAGCCCGCCCCCGCCGAGCCGGCGGCGATCTCGGCGACCACCGCGCCGATCAGCGACAGGCCGCCGGCGATCTTGAGCCCTTCCAGCATGTAGGGCAGCGCCGCCGGCAGCTTGAGCCGGACCAGCATCTGCGTGCGTGAGGCGCCGTAGAGCTCGAACAGGTCGATCAGATTGTGGTCGACCGAGTTGAGGCCGAGGGTCGTATTGGCGAGCACGGGAAAGAACGCGACGATCCAGGCGCAGGCCAGCACCGCGGCCTGCTGCGGCAGATAGATCAACAGCAGCGGCGCGATCGCGACCACCGGCGTGACCTGGAGGATCACCGCGTAGGGATAAAGCGAGTGCTCGATCAGCCGCGACTGGTTGAACAGGATCGCAAGGCCTACGC
>JBARNF010000810.1:0-2084 GCA_049802835.1 Bradyrhizobium sp. | reverse complement strand
GTCTGGGCCTGCCGATGACGATCGTGGAGACCGATGGCGTCTCCGCGCTGTGCAGCTTTGGCGGCGAAGAGCGCCGCGTCTCGGTGATGCTGCTCGGGCCCGCCCCGGTCGGCGCCAAGGTGCTGGTCTATCTCGATGACGCCGTTCGTCTGCTCGATGACGAGGAGGCCAGGCTGATCGCCGATGCGTTGCGGGGACTGCAGGCGGCGATGAACGGCGACTCCTGCGACGAGTTCTTTGCCGACCTGATCGGGCGCGAGCCGGAATTGCCGGATCATTTGCGATAGGCCGTGACCCGCTGCCACTGGCAATTTACATTCCACATGGAAATAAGATTGTCATGTTTCGACCGGAAATTAACTTTCCGGTTTCCGGTGCAGCTGTCGAATTTGTAAAATAATACAGCAATTACAGCTATTTATTTGAAGTAGCCTGAGATGCCCCATCTGGCACGTTGATTGCTGATCATTCAGAACCCGGTAACGATAACTGGTCAGGAAGGAACGTCCATGGAAATGCAGCAGCGTGGTCCCGCGCGCATGCGAGGCGGCTTGCCGGAGGTCGAGGTCGGCACCGTCGATGGTTTTCTCGCCGAAACCCACCGTGCCGGTGCGGTCGCGGTGCTGCTGTCGGCGGGCGATCCGTCGCGCTTCCCGGAGGCGCTCGACGTCGCCATCGTCCTGCCTGAGCTGATCGCTGCCTTTCAGGACCGGCTGCGCGGCGCCGTGATCGCGCGCGAGGCGGAGGCTGAACTTGGGACGCGCTTCGGCGTACGCGTTCAGCCGAGTCTGATCCTGTGTCGTGGGGCCGATACGCTCGGCCTGATCGCGAAGATCCAGGACTGGTCGGTCTATGTCGACCGCATTTCGCGGCTGATCGATCGGCCGCCATCAGGCACCGCGACGGTCGTGGCCAGCATCGTCCCGGTGCATCAACCTGCGGGAGCCGAGCGATGAAGCCGGGATTCTGGATTGCGCCGGAAGGAGCCGAGCAGCCCGTCAACATTTTCCCGATCGGGGACGAGGCGCTTGACACCTCCCATAAGGGGCTGACCGCTTCGGGGGCATTGGCCAAGCTGGCCACGCTGGACTCGGAAGCGCTAGCGCGCAGCTGCCCGCGCGCGGTCGAGCTGCTTTCCACGATTGCATCGGCCATCGCAGTGCAGACGGTCGACGCGCCGACGCAATTGTTCCGGCTCGCCGGCCTCAACGATCTCGAGCGTCGGCTGATCGACGACGTGCTGGGCGAGGGCGAGGTCGCCGGTGTCGTGGCCCTGCCCGACGGGACGCTCGCTCAGATCCAGGAGTCGGTGCTGGCCGGCATCTGGCGGGTGCGGCTCGAAGCGGACGAGCGTCACGACTACGTCGAGATCGGCTCCATTCCGGAGATCGTCGCGCGCGCGGCGGCCGATCTGACCGCCACCGACATCGTCATCGGTCCCGCGCCCGAGGGCACGATGAACGCGCTGCCGGTGCTTGCCGAGATCCGCGAACGTGCGCTCGCCTGGCGGCCGGGCGTGCGGGCGCAGACCATCAATTTCACGCTGCTGCCGATGAGCGCTGCTGACATGAGCTTCCTGCAGGAGACGCTCGGCAACGGCCCGATCCAGTTGATGTCGCGCGGCTATGGCACTTGCCGCGTGCTTGCGACCGGCGTCCGCCATGTCTGGTCGGTGCAGTTCTTCAATGCGATGGACACGATCATCCTCGATACGCTCGAGGTCGGCGGCGTGCCGGTGGTCGCGCTCGCCGCCGCCGAGGACTTCGAGGATTCCGCCGAGCGGCTTCAGCAGATCATCGAGGCTTATTTCGCATGACCGGGGGCTTCGAGAACTTCGGTGTCCGCAGCGATCTCGCCGACGACGTGCTGTTGGAGTGCGGGATCTGCTGGACGCGCTATGACCCGGCTGAGGGCGACGGGGTGGCGCAGATCGCGCCGGGCACCCCGTTCTCCGCGTTGCCGGACGACTGGCATTGCCCGAACTGCGACGCGCCGAAGGCGAAGTTCATGGTGACCGAGTCATGAGCGGGCTCGCGGCCGCGCACAGCACGCCGGATGCGGCCGCGGTCGCCTGGGGGCAACAG
>JBARNF010000809.1:0-5800 GCA_049802835.1 Bradyrhizobium sp. | reverse complement strand
GGCCTGGGGCGCGCGATCGGCGCATCGACGTTGACGGGCGGCAGGTCGGACGCAGGCGCCGCTTCAGCCGCCGACATCGTCGCCGCGGCCATCAATCCCGCCACCGCCGACACTCTGGTGAGGGAAGGCCCCTCCGCCCTTCCATCTGCGAGTCGTCCGTCTGCAAGTCGTCCGTCCGCGAAGCTCATCGCTGCCACCGCTCGCAGCGAACGCGGTGCTCTCACCTGTCCCATCTTGTTTTCACGCGCCCCAGATTTTTCATTCCAACGTCGCGAACGCGGATCATTCGCGCTGCAAACATGCATCGTTGGTATCGAGGGCGTTTCAGGGGGTCAATTTGAGGAGCCCCAATTTGGCCTTGAATAGTTCCAGATCAAAACAATTCTAAACACGCTCAACTAACAACATGCGGAACTTGAAATCATTCTAAACAGCGCGATTTGACCCGCGCTGTTCGAATATCATCGATTGTGGCTTGTCCGCTGTTCAGCTCGACGACCCGGTTTGCTCGTCGCTGCTCGGCGGCTTCATCAATGAGAACAGCTCGTCGACGGTCTGCACCGCGATGTCACGCACGCGATCGGAATCGTCGACGCCCGCGATTCGCACGCCTTTGACGACCGCCCTGATCTCGTCCCGGAATTCGGTGAGGAATCGCAGGGGATCGCGCTGCTCGTTGGCCACGCGCGCGATCAGCCCCGTCACCAGGATCTGGCACGCGAGCATCTTTCCATTCAACTCTTCCATCTTCTGCTCCAAATCCTCGTTGTCATCACATGCCCGGTCCTCGCGTGTGCCGACGACGGACTGGTTGAAATCGGCGATCGTCCGGCGGCAGCATTCGCGCCGCCGGATTCATCTGCTTCTCATCAGCTCTCATCGGACGCGACAAGAAGGCGACAATAGGTCGGATCGCCGGCAGCAGGACCGGACGGAGTGCCACGCCCGGCGTGCGGACGCGCATCGTGCGACGAAGCGTTCGGCTCGTTCGAGACCCAGCGAGCCACACTGACACCAGCACCGGCACCATTGTGGCATCCTTGTTCGGGCACGCTTCGGGGAATGCCCCCTGCGCGCGATCGCAGATGGAAGAAGAAGCGTCGCGACAAACCTCGCACTCAAGATGTTATTACAATGCAACACAACTCAAGATCGGAGTTTCTCGATCCGAGGTCGTCGCTCAGCTACTTGGCGGCGGCGCCGGCCTCCGTCTCGGACAGCGCCTTGATCCGCTCCTTGACGCCACGCAGCGTGGCCAGGCCGGTCGCCACCGCATCGTCCGGGATGTCGTGCAGGACGTCCGCGGCGATCGCCTCACGCAGACCATCCAGGTCGTCGACGAGCTTTCGGCCGGCCACGGTGAGATGGAGCCGGTTCGCGCGGCGGTCCTTCGGATCGTGCCGACGCTCCAACAGCCCCTGCTCCACCAACCTGTCGAGCAGGCGCACCAGCGAAATCGGCTGCAATTCCAGCACTTCTGCGAGATCGACCTGTGATAACCCCTCCTGCGCGCGCAGCCGAAACAACACCACCCATTGCGCGCGGGTCGTGCCGCGCTGTTTGGCACGGTGATCAATATAGTTGCGCAGAATGCGCGAGCTTTCGACAAGCTGCGCAACGAACTGACGTCTCTCGTCCAGCGACATGGCCGTGATGTCCTTGAGCTCCCTCGAAGCTTGCCAATTGTTTAGGTTTGTCCACGCCCTCGTGTGTTTACACATTAATTGCGTGCGTACTATATCTGGTGCGCTGGGAATGGTTTTAAAGACCGGTTATCCTGTTCGTCTCAGCATGTGGGCCAGCATGAAGACATCACGAACCATCGGTTGGATCCTGCTGGTCGCAGCGCTCGGCGGTACCGGCTATTACGGCTGGCAGCGTTATCAGGACGCTGACGCGGCAAAGAAGATGATCGCGCAGAAATCGGCGCGGCCGCCGGCGGTTCGGGTCTCGGCCGTCCCGGTCGAGAAGACCGACTTCCCGGTCTTCCTGACCGGCCTCGGCACCGTGCAGGGCTTCAACACCGTCCAGGTCCGCACCCGCGTCGACGGCCAGATCGACAAGATCGCCTTTACCGAAGGCCAACTCGTCAACGAAGGCGACCTGCTGGTGGAGATCGATCCGCGGCCGTTCCAGGCCGCACTCGACCAGGCCAAGGCCAAGCGGGCGCAGGACGAGGCCAATCTCAACAACGCCAATCTCGATCTGCAGCGCTTCACCAAGCTCGGTGAGTTCGCGACGCGGCAGCAGACCGATACGCAGCGCGCCACGGTCGCGCAGCTCACGGCACAGATCGCCTCCGACGAGGCCGCGATCGCCAATGCCCAGACCCAGCTCGGCTACACGCAGGTCAAGGCGCCGATCTCCGGCATGGCCGGCCTGCGTCAGGTCGATGTCGGCAACATCGTCAACGCATCGACCCAGACCGGCGTCGTCTCCATCGCGCAGATCGAGCCGATCGCGGTGATCTTCACTGCGCCGGAGGAGCAGCTGCCCTACATCAACGAGGCGCAGAAGGTCGCTCCCCTGAAGGTGATCGCGCTCTCCACCGACGGCAAGAAGCAGCTCGCCGAAGGCAAGCTCGTGGTCGTGAACAATCAGGTCGACACGACCAGCGGAACAATCCGCCTGAAGGCGGTGTTCGACAACAAGGAGCACGTGCTGTGGCCGGGCCAGTCGGTGTCGACACGCCTCCTGGTGCGGACGCTGAGGGACGCCACGGTGGTGCCCGACGACGCGGTCCAGCACTCGACCAGCGGCCTCTACGCCTACACCGTGAGCCCGGACAGCAAGGCCGAGCTGCGCAAGGTGAAGGTGGGCGCTTCGATCGATGGCCGTACCGTCGTCGAAGAAGGCCTCACCCCGGGCCAGCAGGTGATCACGGGCGGTCAATTCAAAGTGCAGCCAGGATCGGTCGTGACCACCGCGGTGGCCAGTTCGGACCCGGCGCCAGCTAAGGTCCGGCAGGAATGAACGGCGGCGGCATCTCGGCACCTTTCATCAAATACCCCATCGGCACGTCGCTGCTGATGGCGGGCATCCTCTTCGTCGGCCTCGTCGCCTATCCGCTGCTACCGGTCGCGCCACTGCCGCAGGTCGACTTCCCGACGATCCAGGTCACGGCCAACCTGCCGGGCGGCAGCCCGGAAACGATGGCGACCTCGGTCGCCCAGCCACTGGAACGGCAATTCGCGCAGATTCCCGGCATCGCCCAGATGACCTCGACGAGCTATCTGGGTACCGCCTCGGTCACGATCCAATTCGACCTCAATCGCAGCATCGACGGCGCCGCCAACGACGTCCAGGGCGCGATCAACGCCGCCTCCGGGCAATTGCCGAAGACGCTGCCGTCGCCGCCGACCTATCGCAAGGTCAACCCGGCCGACTCGCCGATCCTGCTGCTCTCGGCAACCTCCGAGACGCTGCCGCTGACCAGCGTCAGCGACGCCGTCGACGCCGGCCTCGCCCAGCAGATCAGCCAGATCTCGGGCGTCGCCCAGGTGATCATCGGCGGCCAGCAGAAGCCATCCATTCGCATCCAGATCGATCCGGCCAAGCTCGTCGCCAAGGGCCTGTCGATGGAGGACGTGCGCAGCCAGATCGCGATCACGACCGTCGACAGCCCGAAGGGCAACATCGACGGCCAGCGGCGCGCCTACACGATCTACGCCAACGACCAGCTCACCGAGTCGAAGGATTGGAACGACGTCATCATCGCCTACCGCAATGGCGGCCCGTTGCGCATCCGCGACATCGGCAAAGCCGTCAGTGGACCGGAAGACGCCAAGCAGGCGGCCTGGGCCAACGGCAAGCGCGGCGTCTTCCTGGTCATCTTCAAGCAGCCCGGCGCCAACGTCATCGAGACGGTCGACCGCATCAAGGCAATGCTGCCGCGGCTGGTCGCGGCGATCCCGCCCGCGATCAAGATCGACCTGATCTCCGACCGCACCACGACCATCCGCGCGGCCGTCGAGGACGTCCAATTCACGCTGCTCCTGACCATCTTCCTCGTTGTGATGGTGATCTTCGTCTTCCTGCGCAGCTTCTGGGCCACGGTCATTCCGACCATCACGGTGCCGCTGGCGCTGCTCGGCGCCTGTGCCTTGATGTGGGTGTTCGGCTACACGCTGGACAATCTGTCGCTGATGGCGCTGACGATCGCGGTCGGCTTCGTGGTCGACGACGCCATCGTCATGCTCGAGAACATTTCGCGCTATGTCGAGGAAGGCGAATCGCCGATGGCCGCCGCCTACAAGGGCGCCAAGGAGATCGGCTTCACCATCGTCTCGATCTCGATCTCGCTGGTCGCGGTGTTGATCCCGCTGCTCTTGATGGGCGGCATCATCGGCCGCCTGTTCCGCGAATTCGCGGTTACCTTGGCGATGACCATCTTCGTCTCGATGATCGTGTCGCTGACCTTGACGCCGATGATGGCCTCACGTTTCCTGCGCAACGAGCACGCCGCCCAGCACGGCAAGTTCTACCGGTGGAGCGAAGCTGCGTTCGACGCGCTGCTGCGCGCCTACGAGAAGGGTCTCGATCTCGCGCTGCGCTGGAGATTCGTCACCCTGATGGTGTTCTTCGCGACGCTGGGCTTGTCGGTCTACCTGTTCATCCTGATCCCGAAGGGCTTTTTCCCGCAGCAGGATGTCGGCCTGATCACCGCGACATCCGAAGCCTCACAGGACATCTCGTTCAAGGCGATGCAGTCGCGCCAGGAGGCGCTGGCCAAGATCGTGATGGAGGATCCCGGCGTCGCCAGCGTCGCGATGGCGATCGGCGGCTCGGGCCGCGCCGGCAACAACGGCAACATGTTCATCACGCTGAAGCCGCGCGACGAGCGCGACGCCAGCGCCCAGCAGATCATCGGCCGTCTCAGGCCGAAGCTGGAAACGGTCGAGGGCGCCCGCCTCTACATGCAGGCGGCCCAGGACATCCGCCTCGGCGGTCGTCCGACCCGCACCCAGTTCGAGTTCACACTGCAGGATTCCAACCTGACGGAGCTCAACGAATGGGCGCCCAAGATCCTGGACAAGATGCGCTCGCTGCCCGAGCTGCGCGACGTCGCCACCGACCAGCAGGCCGACGGCACCACCGTGCAGCTGAGCATCAACCGCGATACCGCCTCGCGCTACGGCATCACGCCGCAGCTGATCGACGATACGTTGTATGACGCGTTCGGCCAGCGCCAGGTCGCGCAATACTTCACCCAGCTCAACTCCTATCGCGTCATCCTCGAGATCCTGCCTGATCTGCAGGGCAATCTCGATACGCTGAACAAGCTCTACGTGAAATCGCCGACCACGGGCGACCAGGTGCCGCTGTCGACGTTCGCGAGCTGGAGCACCGTGCCGGTGCGGCCGCTGTCGATCAGCCATCAGGGCCAGTTCCCGGCCATCACGATCAGCTTCAACCTCGCACAGGGTGTGGCACTCGGCCAAGCCACTCAGGCGGTTCAGCGCGCGATGGTCGATCTCGGCACACCGGCGACGCTCAACTCCAGCTTCCAGGGCACCGCGCAGGCGTTCCAGCAATCGCTGTCGACCGTGCCGCTCCTGATCCTCGCGGCGCTCGTCGTGGTCTATCTGATCCTCGGCATTCTCTACGAGAGCTACATCCACCCGATCACGATCCTGTCGACGCTGCCCTCGGCCGGCGTCGGTGCGCTCGCGATCCTGATGGCGTTCGGCTACGACTTCAGCCTGATTGCCTTGATTGGTGTCATTCTGCTGATCGGCATCGTGAAGAAGAACGGCATCATGATGGTCGACTTCGCGATCGCAGCCGAGCGCGACCAGCA
>JBARNF010000808.1:0-14201 GCA_049802835.1 Bradyrhizobium sp. | reverse complement strand
GGGCGAGCGCGTGCTGTATCAGGAGGGGACGCTGAGCGGCATGCTGGCGCCAGTCGATCTGATCGCGCGTCGTTATGGTGACGCAGGCCTGCCCGAGGGCACCGCGATGTTCGGCGGCACTTTCGCGGCCCTCGGCGGCATTCGCCCGGCCGACCGGTTCGATTTCGAGCTGGTCGATCCCGTGCTGAACCGCGTGATCCGCCACGGTTATGGGATCGCGCAGCTCGCCGTCGCCGGCTGATCGGGCCGCCGGCGCGATCACGATCGTGTGCGGCCGGGAGTTGAACGCGCCAGCGCCCGCGCCGCAAGGGCCTGTTAAGCAAGACGGCCTAGGGTGCCGGCGTGTGCCGAAGCGGGACCGCCGCGCATCAGGCGTTCTGGTCCGGCACGATGATGTCGCGGCATGAGACGCGGAGCGGCTGGCAAATCCTTAACCGGTCCCTACCTGATGACAGCATATTCGACGGGTCGGAGGACAAGGGGCGATTAACTAGAAGTTTAGGAAGTGGTTGTGCGCGTGGAGACCTCCCTTAAGGGTTTTATTAAATACCCCGGGAATTGGGAGAGTACGATGCGCGTCGCGATCGTCCACGATTGGCTCTACGTTGTCGGCGGCGCCGAAAAGGTCCTGCAGGAGATCCTGCGCTGCTATCCCGGCGCCGATGTCTTCACGCTGTTCGACCTGCTGCGCCCCGAGGACCGCGCCAAGCTGGGCTTCGAGACATCGAATACCAGCTTCCTGCAGAACATGCCGTTGTTGCGGAAGTATCACCGCTCCTATCTGCCGCTGATGCCGCTCGCGATCGAGCAGTTCGACCTGTCGAACTATGATCTCGTGATTTCGAGCAGCTGCGCGGTGGCCAAGGGCGTGCTGACCGGGCCGGAGCAGCTGCACATCGCCTATGTGCATTCGCCGATGCGCTATGCCTGGGACCTGCAGCACCAGTATCTCAAGGAGAGCGGCTACGCCACCGGCGTCAAGGGCCTCGTCGCCCGCACCTTGTTGCACAAGATGCGGATCTGGGACGCGCGCACCGCGCACGGCCCCGACGCCATCTTCACCAATTCGCAGTTCGTGGCCCGCCGCATCAAGAAGATCTACGGCCGCGACGCCAAGGTGATCTATCCGCCGGTGACGATCGCGCAGCGCGATGCGATTTTGCCGGTCGGCAACCACTTTTTGGCCGCCAGCCGCCTGGTGCCCTACAAGCGCATCGAGCCGATCGTCCGCGCCTTCAACACGATGCCCGACCTCGAGCTGGTCGTCGCGGGCGACGGTCCCGAGGCCGCACGGCTCAAGGCGATCGCGGGGCCGAACATCAAATTCGCCGGCTTCGTGCCCGACAGGCAGTTGCGCGACCTCATGACCACTGCGCGCGCGTTCGTGTTCGCAGCGGAGGAGGATTTCGGCATCATCCCGGTGGAGGCGCAGTCCGAAGGCGCGCCGGTTCTGGCGTTGGGCCGCGGCGGTGCGCGGGAGTCGATTCTCACCACCGGGCCGCGCCCGACCGGCATGTTCTTCGACAAGCCCGCGCCGGAGGCGATCGCGGCCTGCGTGCGCGCGTTCGTCGCCAAGGAAAAATCGATCTCGCGTCTCGATTGCCGCCAGCGCGCCGGCTTCTTCTCGGCCGAGCGCTTCCGCAGCCAGTTCGCAGCGGCGGTCAATGAGGAGCTCGAGCATTTCCGCGCGGGACATCAGGGTCGCGCGACGCGGCTCATTGCGTAGAGTTCGTATGTGGTGAAAGTGCAGATCATGAGGCAGGCGGATGTAGCGGAAGCCTTGTCCGGCTTTGACGCCGTCGCCCGGATCTGGCGCCGTCGCGGCGCGTTCGCCATCGTGGCGGTCGCGACGCTGCTTGTTGCGATCGCCGCCCTCGTCCTGCTCCCGGTGCGCTATCTCGCCACCGCCTCGGTGATCATCGCCGAGCAGGAGCCCGGCGCCAACACCTCGGCGGCTTGGGCGCAGAAGATCGGCGATCCCGCCGACATGGAAAGCCAGCTGCTGGTGATCCGTTCGCCGCGCTTGTTGCGGCAGATCATGTCGACACCGGGCGTCGTCGACGCGGTGGTGAGCGAATGCGAGCGCGGCCGCCTGTTCGGCTCGACCGACGCCTGCCAGCGGCTTAAGTCCGATACCAGCGCGTTCATCGATCACGTCGAGAGCCGGTTCAGCGTCGCTTCGGCCGGCCGCTCGCGTGTCATCAACATCTCCTATCAGTCCGGCATCGCCGAGGTGTCGCAGAAGCTGGCGAACGCGCTGACGCAGACGTTTCTCGAGGATCAACGCACCGAGGGCGCCAACAGCCGCGAGGTCGCGAGCTCCTGGCTGTGGCAGGAGCTCAAGCAGCTCGACCAGCAGCTGCGCGAGTCCGACGAGAAGATCCAGAAATTCCGCCGCACCAAGGGGCTGATGCGCGGTGCCAACGCGCCGATCTCCTCGGAGCGGCTCACGAATATCGGACAGCGGCTGTCGCAGGCGGAAGCCGCGCGGGCCGAAGCTGCGGCGCGACTGCAGGAGATCAAATCGGAGCAGGAGCGGGGACCGACCGACGCTCCCTCGGTGCTGCAGAGCCGGACCATCGCCGATCTCAAGCAGCAGTTGACTTCCGTCAGCGCGCAGCTCGCCAGCGCGGCCGGTGTGCTCGGCCCGAAACATCCGTCGATCCTGGCGCTGACCCGCGAGCAGGCAGCGATCCAGCAGCGGCTCGTCGACGAGATGCAAAACATTGCCGCGAGTGCGCAGAAGGCGTTCGATGCCAATGATGCGCTGGTGAACGCGTTGAAGAAGCAAATGGACACCGCCAAGGCGGAGGCCGGCTCGGCCACGCTGGACGAGGCGTCCATCGAGAGCATGGTCCGCGACACCGAGATCAAGCGGCAGCAATATGCCGAGCTGTACAAGAAGGCGAGCGAGCTCGAGACCGAGCGGCGCGTCCTGCGCGGCAGCACGCGCCTGGTCAGCCTGGCCGAGCTGCCAAGCAAGCCGTTCTTCCCGAAGAAGGTCCCGTTCCTGGCAGCCGGAATGACGCTTGCAATCATCTTCGGCGTCGGCGCTGCGCTTCTGGCTGATCAGCTCGGCTCGCGTGCGATCAACTCGCTTGCGATCAAACCGTCCGCTCCCGTTGCTCCTCCGGAGGTGGCCGCGCAGCCGGTAGCGGCCGTAACCGCCCGCGACGAGGTTGCGGCTGACGTCGAAGATGCGCCGGCGAGTGTTCCCGAGCTGCCGGAGCAGGCTGAAGAGCCGTCAGCGTCGGCGGAGCCGCCGTCCACGCCCGCGCGAAGATCTCACCTTCCCAGCGTCGCAGATGTCTCGATCCTGGCCTGCCTGCCGCGGCTGAAGACCCTGCGGCAGATGTCCGCGCTCGGCGCCATCCTGCAGGGCTATCAGCCGCTCGCGATTCCGCAGGTGTTGCGCCTGGCCTCGGAAGACACTGAATTCCAGCACACGCTGCACGATCTCGTTCACGAGCTGGGCCTGGATCAGCCGCAGCGGCCGCAACGCATCGCGGTGACGTCTCCCGACGCAGGCGACGGCAAGACCACGGCCGTCTGCGCGCTGGCCGAACATCTGGCCGCGGCTGGACGTCGCGTGCTCCTCGTCGAATGCGAGCTCGCGCGCCCGGCGTTTGCACAGGTGATGGCGCTGGCACCGACCTCGGGATGGCTGCGCGCGCTGGACCACGGCACACCTGTGCGTGACGCGGTCATGCGTACCGATCACGCCCATCTCGATGTGCTGCCGGTCGGCGCGACGACCAGCCCGGTCGGCGACATCCTCGAAACGCTCACTCTCGACGCACTTCTCTCTGGTCTCGACGGTTACGACGTGATTCTCGTCGACACGCCGCTCCCGGTACAGGGGGGCGATTTCCTGGCCGGCATCGACTGGGCCATCGTCTGCGTGCGCGGTGATCGATCCCTGATCGATCCTGCCGCGACAGCGGTGAGCCGGAGCAGGGCGCTCGGAGCCGGCGATGTCGGCATCGTCGTGACGATGACCGAGTCGGACCGGCGCGCGACGCCGCGGCCCGAGCAGGTCTCGACCGCAGCCTATGCCAGGGCGGGATGATGTCGACCGAGCGCGTGCTGTTCGTTGATCACACGGGACAGATCGGCGGCGCCGAACTGATCCTTCTCGACGTGGTGCAGGATCGAACACACTCATCGGCATTTCTGTTCGAGCAGGGGCCGCTAGCCAAAGCGCTGGCTGAGCGCGGACTTCCCGTCATCACGTCACGATGGGGACAAGGTCTGGCGCAGTTCCGCCGCGACAGCTCGTGGCTCAAGGCTCTGCCGCTGTTCGCTCGGCTGGCCGCGATCACCGTCGAGCTCGCACGAGCTGCCCGCAAATATGATGTCGTCTACGCCAATTCGCAGAAGGCCTTCGTGCTGTCGGCGATCGCCAACATCGTGGCGCGGAAACCGCTGATCTGGCACCTGCACGACATCATCAGTCCTGCGCATTTCGGTTCCCTGCAGCGCCGCCTGCAGGTGTTCCTGGCCAACAGTTTCACGGCCAAGGTCATCGTGCCGTCGCAGGCGGCGGCAGCCGCCTTCATCGATGCCGGCGGCCGGCGCTCTCTCATCGAAATCGTGCCGAATGGCCTTGCCGTTCAACCCGAGCCTGTCTCGCGGCAGGAGCTGAGGCAACGGCTCGGCCTGCCATCCGGACCGCTGGTCGGCGTCTTCAGCCGGCTCGCAGCCTGGAAGGGGCAGCACGTCCTGATCCGGGCGCTGGCCGAGCTGCCGGATGTCCACAGCATCATCGTCGGCGATGCGCTGTTCGGCGAGCAGGACTATGCGGTGCAGCTGAGACGACTGGTCGCCGATCTCGGCCTGTCCGACCGTGTTCATTTCCTCGGTCATCGTAGCGACGTGCCGGTGCTGATGCAGGCGGTGGACGCGATGGTGCATCCGTCGATCGATCCCGAGCCGTTCGGCCGCACCCTGGTCGAAGCCATGCTCGCGGGCGTCCCGGTGATCGCGACCGATGCCGGCGCCGCCCCGGACATTCTGGAGTATGGCCGGGCCGGCATGCTGGTGCCGCCCGGCGATGCGCGTGCGCTGGCGGAAGCTTTGGACGCCGTCCTTGCCGAGCCCGAGATCTTGGTGCCACAGCTGGACTATGCGGCGCGCCGGGCGCGCACGCATTACAACCTTGCGCGCATGCTCGAGTCGATCGGGCTGCTGATCCGTCAGGCCCGCGCGGGAGCGGCGGTGTGAGCACGATCCTCACATCTTCACCCACCGAGCGGAATTGGCGCGTACCCGGCTGGGCCGCCGCGATCCTGGTGCTCACCGCGACTGCGGCGAGCGTGCTCGGCGGCGCATCGCGTGCGCTGTTCGTGCTCGGGTGTGGCGGCGCCGGCTGGTACGCATGGCGGCAGGGGCCGGCCGTGCACCTGCAGGCCGCGCTGATCCTGTTCAGCTTCGCGCCCTTCGTGCGGCGAATCGTCGACCTCTCGGCCGGCTACGATCAGCTGGGCCTGATGTTGATCGGGCCGCTGTTCGCCATTCTCGCGCCAGTGCTGTCGCTGCCGAAATTGCTCGAAGAACGGCAAGTCCCGGCGCGCTGGATCTGGCCGCTCGGACTCGTCGCGGTCTGTGTCGTGTACGCCGGGCTGTTGTCGCTCGCGCAGGCGGACTGGACCAATGCCGCCTCGGGCCCGCTGAAATGGCTGGCGCCGCTGCTCTATGCGGCGGTGCTGATGCTGAGCGCCGATCGCCGCGAGCTGATCGATGCGGCGACCTCCGCCTTCGTGATCATTCTTCCCGTCACCGGACTCTATGCCATCTATCAGTATGTCGATCCGCCGGATTGGGATCGCTACTGGATGGAATTCGCGCCGATCATCTCGATCGGTCAGCCCGTTCCCTATGGCGTGCGCTCGTTCAGCACGATGAATGCGCCCGCGGTCTACGCCAGCTTCACCGCAGCCGGGCTGCTTCTCGTTGCGTTCAGTCGCCGCTCGTGGCCGGCGCTGCTTCTTGCGTTGCCGGCCGGGCTCGGCTTCCTGCTGTCGATGTACCGCACGGCCTGGATCTCGCTCGCGGTGGGGCTGCTGTTCAGCCTGCTGTTCTCGCAGACGCGCCGCCGCGCCGGCCTGATCCTGATCGGCCTCGGCGTCACCGTGGTGCTGGCGGCGACATTGACGCCGTTTGGCGACGTGGTCGCCGATCGCCTCTCGTCATTGGGCGAAGGGACGCAGGACGGCAGCGCGCAGGAGCGGCTGCAGGAGTTTGTCACGCTGTGGAATCTGCCGGATAGCTCGCTGTTCGGCACAGGCTTCACGATCACTGACGTCGGCGCCGCCGGTGCGATGCCGGTCGACGGCATGATCATCGCGTGCTGGCTGACGATGGGCATCATCGTCGGCGGCTTCTGCCTGACGGCGCTGGTGTGGGCGATCGGCAATGCGCTGGCCGCCGCGTGGTCCGACCGATCGTCGGAGGCGGTCATCGTCGGTGCGTTGGCGGCCGGCGCGCTGGTGCAGCTTCCGCTTGCCAACATCACCTCGGGCGAGAACGGCTTCCTGTTCTGGACCTTCGCCGCGCTCCTGGTGCCGCCGGTCTTGAGGGAGGAAGCGACATGAGCTCCTCCGGTCCTTCGCTCCGGCGTTTCAGCGCGCTCCTGATCAGCGGTGCGCTGGCGAGCAAGATGCTAGGCTTCGGGCGTGAAGTTCTGATGGCGCATGTGCTCGGTGCCTCGCTGGTCGCCGACGGCTTTCGCGCTGCCATGGCCGCCGTGCTGATTCCGCTCGCGTTCATGCAGAACGAAAGCGTGCCGGCGATCATGATCCCGATGCATCGCGAGGCGCTGCAGCGCCCGGATGCCGCCCGCAGCCTGGGTGCGCTGACGATCGTGATCGGCATGGTGTCGCTGGTCGTGATGGCGGTGATCCTGCTGCTTGGCGAAGTCTGGGTGAACGCGGTCGTCGGCGGCTTCTCGGCGGAAGGGCGCGAGCTCACCCTGCACTTCGTGCGCATGATGTCGTTCGGCATGCCGGCTTCCGCAGTCCTCAACGTGCTTGCGGCCGGCGAGATCGCGCTCGGACGCACGCGCCTGACCAATGTTCGCGCAAGCCTCCTGAACGTGGCCGTGATCGGCGGCATTGGCCTGCTCGTGCTGACGGGCGATGCCTATGCTCTCGCCTGCTCCTTCACGCTTGCGTTCAACGGTCTCGCGGCGTGGGGCCTGTTCACGCTGTGGCGCGAGGGAACGCTGAGCCTCTCTGGCCTCACGGGCCGCCTGGTGGTCGACAAGGGCGTCGAGTTCTTCCGCCGGCTGCGCGTGTTGCTGGCGCTGCCGCTCGCCGAACAGGGCAATGTCTGGATCGAGCGCCTCACCGCGTCGCGCCTGACCACGGGCGCCGTCGCCTCGTTGGACTACGCGCGCTCGCTGACGGAGAGCGCGCTGCTTCTGATCAGCCAGCCGCTCGGCATGGCCGTGCTGTCGCAGCACGCGCCAGCCGATCCGCGCGCGCAGACCGAAGCGCTGCTGCGGCCGCTGCTGGCCCTGACCTTGCCGGCGTCCGCGTTCCTGCTGCTGTTCTCGACCGATATCGTCCGTCTCATTTATTTCCGCGGCGCGTTCGGCGACGAGGCGCTGCTGCTGACGTCACACGCCTTGAAGGGGATCGCCTGCGGTGTCTGGGCGGCGACGCTCGGCTGGATCCTGATCCGCCTGCTCAATGGCGCCGGCCGCAACGGCGTCGCCGCGCTGATCATCGTGTCGGCCTATCTCGCCAACATGGCGTTCAATCTGCTGGTCCCCTTGTTCGATCCGTCGCCGGCTGCCGGCATGCAACTGCTCGGCATCGGCGAAGCCATCCGCAGCCTCGTGCTCCTGCTCGGCGTCGTGTTCGTGCTCGGAGACGCGCGAAAGCTGCTGACCGTGATCGGTCTCGCTCTGCTGCCGGCCGCGCTGATGGGCGTGCTCGGGCTGATGATTCAGGATTCCGTGCCAGGTCTGCTTGCGCGTCTGTTCGCGGGCGGCATCGCCTATCTGATCTGCCTCGCCCTGGCGGTCGGCATGCTGATGCCGGCCGTCGCAAGCGCCGCGCTCAAGCACGCTCGCCGCACGTTCAGGATGAAGGGAGAGCTGAGTTGACGTTGTTGGCGCTCGCTGCAGCAAAAGCCATGATGGCCTCCGGTGCGTTCGTCCTTCCGCTCGCCAAGGCAGCCGATCGCGTGCTCGGTCCGCGTGGCTGCTGCCTGACCTTTCATCGCACCGCTTCGTCGCAGCACTGGGAGCGTTTGCCCAATCGCGACTTCTACGTCGATGCTGATTTCCTCGATCGGTTCCTCGGTTACGTCCTTGACCAGGGCTGGGACGTCGTGACCATCAGCGAGGCGCTGCGCCGGACGACGAGCGCCGAGCCGGCCGGGCGTTACGTCAATTTTTCGATCGACGATTGCTATCGCGACACGTTCGAGCTGCTGGTGCCGGTGTTTCGTCGGCATAACGTGCCGATAACGCTGTTCGTGACCACGGGCATTCCCGACGGCACCTTGCCGCTATGGGCGGCGGGCCTGGAAGATGCCCTGCTGAACAAAGACCACGTCACGGTCGATGGTGAGCACATCGCATTGTCGAGCGCCGGCCAGCGTCGCGCCGTGTTTGCGCAGATCGCGGCCAACTGGGACGGCCCGCAAGTGGGCCATCGCTACGCCGCGTTCTGTGCCGCCAACGACATCGACATCGCTGCGATGCATGGGAAGCACGCGATCTCCTGGGACATGCTGGATGTGCTCGCGCGGGATCCGCTGGTCGAGATCGGTGCGCATACGGTGTCGCATGCGCGCATCGCGTCGCTGTCGCCGGACGACGCGCTGCGCGAACTGGCGGACGCCCGGCTGCGCCTGAACGAGCGTCTCGGAATCGACGTCCAGCACTTTGCCTTTCCTTATGGGCGCGCGGCCGATTGCGGTCCGCGTGATTTCGCGCTGGCGTGGCAGGCCGGATTTGCCAGCGCTGCGACCACGCGCAAGGGACTGGTTCACGCCGGGCAGGATGCGTTCTCCATCCCCCGCAACACCATGAATGGCGCTCACCGCAGTCTGGCTGCGATGGAGATGCATCTGACGGGTCTCAGCGGGACCGCAGCGAAGGTAATGGGCCGTGTCTAGCAGCGGGCGCTTGCGGATCGTCTCGATTGCGCATCCGGCCACCAGCAGCGAGGCCGGGCGGCTGCGCTATCGCCATCTCGCATCCCGCCCCGACGTCGATCTGCATCTCGTCATGCCCGAGGTCTGGAAAGAATTTGGCCGCACCATCGCCGCCCCGCCGTACGATGAGGGCTTTCCCATCCATCGGCTGCCGATCCGGCTGCCCGAAGCCGGTCCGATGAAGTGGTACCTCCATTTCTATCCAGCCCTGCGACGGCTGCTGCGCGAACTGGATCCCGATGTCATCCACCTCTGGGAAGAGCCGTGGAGCATCGCGGCGCTGCAGGCCCAGATGCTGCGCGGGCGCGCGGCGCTGGTGCTCGAGGTCGATCAGAATATCCTGAAACGGCTGCCGCCGCCGTTCGAGGCGATCCGCAAATTCGTGCTCGGGCGGACGGATCACGTCCTGTCGCGCAGTCCCGATGCGACGAATGTGGTCAGGGCGCGGGGCTATTCGGGGCCGGTGACGCCGATCGGCTATGGCGTCGATCTCGCGACGTTCACACCGGCCGCGGCCAGACCGGAAAGGCCCGCCGGGGAGCCGCTTCGGCTCGGCTATGTCGGCCGGCTCGTGGTGGAGAAGGGGGTGGATGACGCGCTGGAGGCGCTCGCGCGCAGCAAGTCACCGATCAAGCTGAGCATCATGGGCGAGGGACCGCACGAGGCGTATCTACGCCAGCGTGTGGACGAGCTCGGATTGGGCGATCGCGTCGATATCCGGGGGTGGGATTCGCCGGCCGCGGTCGCTTCCTTCCTGCGCAGCCGGGATGCGCTGCTGCTGCTGACGCGGACCACGCGCGCGGTGCGCGAGCAGTTCGGCCGGGTGATCATCGAGGCCCAGGCCTGCGGCATTCCGGTGATCGGATCGACCTGCGGCGCCATTCCGGATGTGGTCGGCGACGGCGGATGGATCGTGCCCGAGCAGGATCCGGGCCGACTGTGCCGCCTGCTCGATGAGCTCAGTATCGATCGCGTGCAGCTCGCGGCGCGGGCCGAAGCCGCACGCGCCAATGTACTCAGGCGCTTCACTTACGATGCTGTCGCGAGCGCGATTGAAAATGCCTGCCGCGTTGCAGACCAGTCGAGAACTGGCTCCCGCATCGTTCGGAGCCAGTCGCTGCAAGCCAATTAGTCAGCTACGATGCCTCGGCGGATAACGGCAATGCCGGTCGGCGCACTGCGCGCTTTTCGGCATCAATCTTCCGGAGCAGCTCGATATATTTCAGCCCGACCTGATCCCAGCCATAGGCCTGCGCGGTCGCGCGCGCGCCGTCCCGGAGTTGCTGCATCAATGCAGGATCGGCGAATGCCGCCGTGATCTTGGCGGCGATGTCGTCGGCGTTTGCCTGGATGCGGAAGCCGTTGATGCCGTCGCGGAGATAGTCCTCGATGCCGCCGACCGGCGTTGCGAACACCGGCACCGCGCAGGCCATGGCTTCCATGCAGACCAGCGAGAACGTCTCGTAGCTCGTCGGCAGCACGAATGCGTCGGCGGCGGAATAGAGCGCCGGCATGTCGGAACGCGGGCCGGCGAAAATCAGGCGATCCTGTGCCTTGCGTGTCAGCTTCCGGTACGGCACAGGATTGTCGGAGCCAACGACCAGCAGCCAGACGTCATCGCCCAGCCGGTCGAGTGCGCCGACCGCATGCGCCAGCCCCTTGCGATGAAATTCATGGCCGACGAACAACAGCAGTTTCTCGCTCTCGGGTATGCCGAACTCGCGGCGGATGGCCTGGCCGCGGGTTTCGTCGTGGCGAAAACGATCGAGGTCGATTCCGTTCGATATGACGTGGATGCGCGACGACGGCACGCGATAGAATCGCTGCAGCTCCGCGGTCACGCGCTCCGACACGGCCACGAATGCGCGATAGCGCAAACCTCCGATCATGAACCGGTCGCGCAGGCTGACCCACAGATGCATCGGATTGAGCATCCAGCGCCAGCTGCCGGCGGCGCGCTTCTCCGCAAGGCTCTGCGCGTTGACGGCATGAACGATCAGTACGTCGCCCCTGAGACTGTCGCCGTGGCTGATGACGACGGCGTCGGGATGACGCGCGAGCGCACGCGTTGCAGCGAGCGTGAACAGGGGGACCACGATGGCGCGTCCGATATGACGGAAAACTCCGCGGGTCGGAATGCGTGCTAGCCATGGCGCGACGCGTTCGACCCGGATCGACTGTTCGAGATTCTCCGCGGCACTGCTTGCAAGGACGATGTTCGATAAACCATTTCGACCGAAAACGCGGGCCAGCTCGATGGCGACGGTTTCCACGCCGCCGGCATTGCTTATCTCTTGGACGACCTGGACGATCTCAGAATTCATCACAGACATCTACGGGATCAGACATTGCGACCTCGTTTCAATCTGGCGGTTATTAGCATAGCCCTGTTAACGATTGTCTCGATCGTTCAGTCGAGCGCGGCCACGTCAGGCGAACTGGCTTGGCCCGCATCGCGGATTTCCGACCGCATTGGCGGCGGTAATCTCGTGACGCATCTCGCCGGTAAGAGCACGCAGATCTATCAGGCGCTGCATGGGGTCGGTGCCGGGATGGGCCGGATGGATTCCTACGGCTGGCGCACGCTCGCGCGGTTGCCGACGCCGCGCGATTTCGATGCCGCCATGCTCGAGGCGCACAAGAACGGCATCACGCCGCTGATCCTGCTCGAATACGAGGGCAGCTATCAGACGCTGGATCCGCCGCAGCCGATCGGGTCCTATCAGGACTGGTTCGCGGCGGGACAGGCCATGGCGAAGCGCTTTCGTCCCGGTGGCGAGTGGGGCCGGGAGAACGGTATTCCCGACTGGGGCGCGACCATCTTTACCGCGGTCAACGAGCCCGACGTGCAGGCCTCGATCCCGCGCGAGGATTATCACGATGCGCTGGCCGGACTCGCTGACGGCGTCCACAGCGTCGATCCCAAGCTGCGCGTCGTTCCCGGCGGCTTCGCCACCTGCAACTCGCACGGCGACGCCACGCTGCGCGGCTATGGACCGGCGATCGCGGATCTATTCGAGGACGGTCGCCTCGACGGCATCGATCTGCATACCTACTACAATGATCGATGGTATCCGATGACCCGCGGCCGGGAGTTCTCGGTGCAGACCTGCTTCGATCGGATCAAGCAGGCCATGGGCCTGAACCGCGACGTCAACTTCTACGCGACCGAGTTCAACGTCGCGCGGGCTGGCGCATGGGAGGATGAGCATGTCGCCGCCAAACTGTTTCTCAACGCGATCTGGGACCAGATTGCCGTGGTCGGGAAGGATGGCCGATCGCCGGTCTCCGTCCTGGCGTTCCCGTGGAATCTCGGCGATACGCCTGATGTCGATGGTCTCGCTTATGCGATGGCTGCGAGCAAGAATCCGTGGTTGCCGGAGGCGCGCAGCCTGGCCCTGAAGACGGTGCTACAGCTCGCCGGGCACATGAAGATCGTTGCGATCGACCGCCGTCTCGCGCTCTACACGTTGAGCGGACCGGACGCCGACCTGATCGTCTGGCAGAACATCGCAGGCTGGACCGACCGGCCGGGCCGGGCGGTCGAGATCGAGTTACCTCCATGGACCCGCAGCATCGAGGTTTGGGGATGGGATGGGCTGCAGCGTCGGATCGAAGCCAGGCCCGGCCGCTTCTTCGTCGACGGGCTCAACGCCAACGAGACCTACATGTTTCGCCTGCCGCGGCCGTGACAACAGCGGCGTTTGGCGATTGTCGGCTCGACCGTCGCAGCGTTCGATGGCCGGCCGCGCGGATGCCGCGAAGCAATCCGTTAACGCAATGGCGAGAGCAATCGCCGGTTCGCGTGCAACGGGACGGAGTCTTGCCGGAATTGCGCTAAAGGACGTTCACTTCGGATGATGAGCTCGCGCATCGAACCTCAATCGGATGACGCTGAAATGCAGCCGCTCAGGAAGGCTGACGTTGCGAACGATACGCAGCCGGCACCAGCCGCCAGCGGCGTGCGTATCCGTGAAATCAGGGTCGAGGACCTGCCGGCGGTCGCCGCGCTGCTCACGCGCGGCTTCTCTTTCCGCAGCGAAGCGTACTGGCTGCGCGGCCTCGATCGCCATGCGGCGCGTCCCAGGCCGGCCGGCTTTCCGGCGTTCGGCTACTGTCTCGATCATGGCGGCGTGCCGGTTGGGGTGATCCTGCTGTTGTTCTCGGAACTGCCGGCCGACGATGGCGCGACCATCGTCAGGGCGAATGTCTCGAGCTGGTACGTCGAGCCAGCGTTCCGGGCCTTCAGCTCGATGCTGGTTCGCGCAGCGACACGCGACAGGACCGTCACCTATTTCAACATCACGCCTGCGCCGCACACCTGGCCGCAGGTCGAAGCCCAGGGCTTCTCGGTCTATTGCAAGGGGCAGATCTACGCGGCGCTGGCTTTGTCCCGGCGGCGAGCGAGTGTGAGGGTCGGCGCGTTCGCGGAGCGCGATGCGGCAGGACTCTCCGCATTCGAGGCCGATCTGCTGCGGCAGCATGCGGCCTGGGGCTGCCTGAGCATCGTCGTCCATGACGGGCCGACGGCCTATCCATTCGTCTTTCAGAAGCACCGTGTGAAGAACGTTCTGCCGGTGTATCGCTTGTTGTACTGCCGTGACGTCGCGAGCCTGGTCGGGCTGGCGGGCCATATCGGACGGTTTTTGCTCCGGCGCGGCGGCCTGCTGGTCCGCTTCGATGCCAACGCGCCGGTCGCCGGCCTTGCCGGCTGGTACTCGGACGAGCGCGGCCGCAAATACGCCAAGGGGCCGCATCCGCCACGCCTTGGCGATCTCGCCTTCACCGAGGCTGCGCTGTTCGATGGGTGAGCCTTCCTCCATTCGAGCGGGAGCGCGCCTCACTTTGGGGCCGCGCCGGTCAACGCCGTTGCGCGGCTCGGGGCGTGGAATGGACGGCTGGATGCGAGGCCTGATGGTCGCGATTGGCCTCGCGCTTCCATCGGCGCTGCCGTCGCGTGCGGCTGCTGACGATGTCGAGGGAGCGGAGCCGGCAGATCAGCTGTCGCCGGACAGTGTCATCTCGCGCGAGGC
>JBARNF010000807.1:0-21099 GCA_049802835.1 Bradyrhizobium sp. | reverse complement strand
ACGCCGTCGCCGCGCGCATCCGCCGCGAGCCCGATCCGTTCATCGTCGGCATCGTCGCTGGTTGGCCGCGGAACTTCGAGGCCAAGCGGGCCCGCGAGCTCGGTTTTACCACCGAGGAAAAGACCTTCGACGACATCATCCGGATTCACATCGAGGACGAACTCGGTGGTAAGTTCGTGGCCTAAAGACGCCGCGCGCAAATTTGGGAGAGACATCATGACAGCCAGCATCGTCGGGTGGGCGCATACGCCGTTCGGGAAGTTCGACGCCGAGACCGTGGAAAGCCTCGTGGTGAAGGTCGCCAATGAGGCGCTCGCCGATGCCGGCATTGCGGCCGGCGACGTCGACGAGATCGTGCTCGGCCATTTCAATGCGGGCTTCTCGCCGCAGGATTTCACCGCCTCGCTGGTGCTGCAGGCTGATCCCGCCTTGCGCTTCAAGCCGGCGACGCGGGTCGAGAACGCCTGCGCGACGGGCTCGGCCGCCGTGCACCAGGGCATTCGCGCCATCGCCGCGGGGGCTGCGAAAATCGTGCTCGTCGTCGGTGTCGAGCAGATGACGCGCACGCCTTCGGCCGAGATCGGCAAGAACCTGCTCAAGGCCTCCTATCTGCCGGAGGATGGCGACACGGTCGGCGGCTTCGCCGGCGTGTTCGGCAAGATCGCGCAGGGCTATTTCCAGAAGTACGGCGACCAGTCCGACGCGCTGGCGCTGATCGCGGCCAAGAACCACAAGAACGGCGTCGCCAACCCCTATGCGCAGATGCGCAAGGATTTCGGCTTCGAGTTCTGCCGCTCCGAGAGCGAGAAGAACCCCTATGTCGCCGGCCCTCTGAAGCGCACCGACTGCTCACTGGTGTCCGATGGCGCGGCCGCGCTGGTGCTGGCCGACAGTGAGACCGCGAAGTCGTTCGCCAAGGCCGTGAACGTCCGCGCCACCGCGCATGCGCAGGACTTCCTGCCGATGTCCAAGCGCGACATCCTCGCCTTTGAAGGCTGCACGGTGGCCTGGCAGCGCGCGCTGGAGAAGGCGGGCGTGACCTTGTCCGATCTCTCCTTCGTCGAGACCCACGACTGCTTCACCGTCGCCGAACTGATCGAATACGAGGCGATGGGCCTGACGCCGAAGGGGCAGGGCGCCCGCGCCATCAAGGAAGGCTGGACGCTCAAGGACGGCAAGCTGCCGGTCAATCCGTCCGGCGGCCTCAAGGCCAAGGGCCACCCGATCGGCGCCACCGGCGTCTCCATGCACGTGATGACCGCGATGCAGCTCACCGGCACCGCGCCCGAGGGCATGCAGCTCCCCAACGCCAAGCTCGGCGGCATCTTCAACATGGGCGGTGCGGCAGTGGCCAACTACGTCTCGATCCTGGAGCCGGCGAAGTAGCCGGACCCCTTCGGAGATTCCGCAGGCCTCATCATCACCGTGGTCCCTGTGAAGGCAGGGGCTACAAATCTCGGTTGCTACGCGAGCAGACGGGCAAGGCGCTGCCGAACTGAACCGCGATTCGCCCAGCGCCGGCCGCATGTCACCCTGGATCCGGCGAGGGCGTAGGCCAACTATCAACGAGGCCCGTGTTCCGCCGTGGGGAGCCATCCGGCCGGTGTCGAACGTCGCCGGATGGTTGAGCCGCCACGCGCCGTCATCAGGGACCGGCGCTGCTTCGGATCAGCCGCTGCAATGACCGGTGATGTGCTCAAACGCATCCAGCGGTCGCGAGCAGCCGCTCGCTTCGCAGGTTGCGCGCGAACCGGGCACGCTTCTACACTGGATCGGCCGCGAGGCCCGCGCCAGCATTTCCGGATGCGGCTCGCGGACGGAGGTCAGTGCCATGTCACGTGATCGTCAGTCCGATCCTTATCTTCGTTACGACCATTCCATCGAACAGGCGCTGCCGGACGAGACGGAGGTCACGCAGGCGATCCTGGAGTCGATCGCGCGTACCAACGTCGCGAGCTTCAAAGCCCACAACCATGGCATCCGCCAACAACACGCCAAAGGACAGGGCTATCTGAAAGGCGAGCTGACCGTCCATGACGATCTGCCGGAGCATCTCCGGCAGGGCCTGTTCGCCAGTCCCGGCAGCTATCCGATCATCGTCCGGTTCTCCACTGCCTTTGGCGACATTCGCAGCGATCGCATCCGCGTGCCGCGCGGCATGGCCATCAAGGTTCTCGGCGTCGCCGGTACGAGGGCGCTGCCCGAGGAGGACAGTTCGGCCAATCAGGACTTCCTCCTCGTCAACCACAAGAGCTATTTCTCCAATGCACGCGCCTATCTGACAGCGCAGCGCAGTTTCGAGCTGCAGCCGAGCACGCCGGACATCGCGCTCCGCGCGATCGGCCTGATCTCGCGGGGCGTGGCGCGGCTGTTTGCCCAGCCCCACGGCCATGCGCTGCTGATGATCGCCAAGGCGCTCGGCGATGACGGCAACAACATCCTCGGCGAGCGCTATTATTCCCAGGCTGCGCTGAGGTTCGGCGACTACGTCGCACGACTCTGCGCCAATCCGGTCTCTCCCGCACTCCGCAGCCTGGCAGGTCAGCCGTGCCATGACGGCGACCATGCCGTGCTGGACGCGGTGACCGCGTTCTTCAGGGCGAATGCGGCGGAGTATCAGATCTGCGCGCAACTCGGCACCGATCTGGCACGGACGCCGGTCGAGGACGCGTCGGTCGACTGGCCGGAAGACGTCGCGCCGGCGCAGGTGCTCGGCAGCATTCGCCTGCCGGCCCAGGTCGCCGACAGCCCCGCGCGCCGGGCCTATGCCGACGAGGTGTTGTCGTTCGATCCGTGGCGCTGCCTGGCCGCGCATCGGCCGCTCGGCTCGATCATGCGCGTGCGGCGAGACGCCTATCGGCTGTCGCGCACCTTCCGCGACGAGAAGAACGGCCAGCGCCTGCGCGAGCCCGCCGACATCTCCGAGTTTCCGGATTGAATGCGTCGTCAGGACGTCCGCGCCGGGCCGTGGCCGGCCAGCAGCGGCGCGGATCGCAGCGGATCGTCGGGCGCGAGCGAGGCCGCCAAGGCGAAAGTGACGGCGTTCGCGCGCTGCCGCCATTGCTCCGCCTTCGCAGCCTCGCCGAGGCCAGCGTGGAGGTCTGCGGTGGCACCGTAGACGCGCCAGGCGGCGAGCGGCAGCTGCGCGCGGCGGAGGATCGCATGAGCCTGGGCGAGATGGTGCCTGGCAGCCTTGGCGTCGCCCATCCGCGATGAGATCCTGGCCAGCGCCCAATGGGCGAGCGCAAGAAACGGCCGATCGGGGGCGGCGCGGGTCGCCTCGCGGAGCCGGGTGGCCGAGTTGCGCGCCTGTTCGAGATCTCCGGCCGCGATCGCGTAGTCGCAAAGGCATAGCAGATATTGCGGAACAACGAGCGACTCCATCGGCGCATGCGCGAGCACCATGCGCCGTTCGATCGCGTCCAGATGTTGGCGAGCCGAGGCGAGATCGCCCAGCCCGGTATGGGCCCTTGCCAGAAGGGTCCTGCCGACGAAGAAGGTGAACGGGTTTGCCTCGACCTGGGCGTCGAGCGCGTTCTGCCCGGAGCGCGCAGCGCTCTCGAAATCCTGCGCTTCCGCCTGCAGCCAGCCGATCGTGACCTGGCTCAGGGCGCTCGCCTGCGGATTCACGTTCCGCTCGGACATCGTCAGCGCGGCGGCGACGCTGCGGCGCAGTCTGCCCCATTCGCCGCTGTAGAGCAGGGCGAAGGCTTCGACAGTGTTGTAAAGAACGTACAGATAGACGTCGCCGACGACCCGGGTCAGCTCCTTGCCTTCGGCCGTCGCCGCGCAGCAGGCCTGGTAGTTCGATTCCAGATACTCGATCACCATGTTCAAGGCGCAGCGCCGCAGGCGCATGCTCAGGTCGGTGGCGCCGGCCATCGACGCCGCGGCGCGGCGGCAGAATTCGGCATCGTTCTTGTCCCAGCCGCGCAGCATCAGCCGGAGATTGGCGGCGTTGCCCTGGACCAGGGCGCGAAACGTGGGATCGTCGATGGCCTGGCTCTTGGCCAGCGCCTGGTCGGCGTACGGCAGGCATTGCCGGCGGTCGACGTAGAGACAGAACCGGCTGAGATCGACCAGCGCGTTGACCTCCTCGCGCAGCAGCCCGTTCTCCGCCGCATGGGCCACCACGGCCTGGAGATCTTCAATCGAACGGACGAAATCGCCGCCGGCGCGGCAGGCCCAGGCCCGCTGCAGCAGCAGCTTCAGGCGCGCGACGATCTGAGCGCTCTCCGGCAGCAGCGGCACGAGACCGAGCGCCCGGGTCAGATAGGTTGCCGCGTCACGGCTGCTGAACCGGCGCGCCGAGCTTTCGGCGGCCGCCGCGAGATAGCGGATCGCTTTTACGAAGTCGCGACCGAGCTCGAAATGAAGGGCGAGCGCCGCGGCGACCTCCTGCGCCTTGGCGTCGTAGCCGCGTTCGAGGCTGGCGCCGAGCCGCGCATGCGTGTTCATGCGGCGGGCCGGCGCCAGTCTCTGGTAGAGGATCTCCTGGTACAGCGCGTGCTGGAACGTGTAGCGGCCGGACACCGCGCCGTTCGGCCATTCGGCCATGCCGGCGCCGGCGATGACGCGGCCGGCCTTCACCAGATCTTCGCACAGCTGTTCGACCTCCAGCACGGTGCGCTCCTGCGCGCCCGCGACATGAAGGGCTGAGAACTCGGCGCCGGCCGCGCTCGCGACTTCGAGCAGGCCGCGCTCTTCGGTGCCGAGGTGGTCGATCTGTCGGAGGATCATGCCTTCGAGGTCGCGCGGCAGGCTCTCGCGCGATGTCGCCTCGACGCTGCCCAGCCGCCACTCTCCGGCGGTCTCGACGATCGCTCCCTCGGCGACGAGATGATCAACCAGCGACACCACGAACAGCGGCTGACCCGCGGTGCGCGTGAAGATCCGTTCCGCCAGGTCCCGCGCGAGTGCCGGTGAATCGAAGCGCAACAGCAGATAGCGCTCAGTCTCTGCCTGCGAGAGCCGGTCGAGGGCAATCTCGGTGCTCTGACCGTGGATCCGCAGATCCTCGTGCACGGAACGGATCGGGTGGCCTGCGACCGCGACCTCCATCGGCCGGTAGGTGGCGAGCACCAGGATCGCGGCCCGGCGCTCGCGCCGCGCCAGTCGCGACAGAACGTCCACCGTCGCAAAGTCGCTCCAGTGCAGATCCTCCAGAATGATGGTCCAGGGCCGCTGCGCGCTGAGGCTTTCCATCAGATCGGCGAATTCGAGCAGCATGCGCTCGCGCGTCGCGCCGAAGATCTCCTGCTGAACTCCGGCGCGGTCGTCCTCGCCGACAATGCCGGGCATCTGCGCCAGCCAGGTCGGCGCCAGTTGCCGCAGCGATTTGAGCAACTCCGCGCCGTCGGGCCCGCGGCATCGCTCGTGCAGCGCTTCGATAAGTGGCAGCAGGGCTTCGCGAGTCCCGAACAGCTCGTTGCAGGCGCAGTGCAGCACGGCAAGGCGGTTCTGCTGCATGCGTTCGAGCGCCATCTGCACCAGCGTGGTCTTGCCGATGCCCGCCTCGCCGGTGATGAAGACCACTTGGCGCTGGCCTGCGATCGCTTTCTGCAGCGCGCGGTCGATCCCATCGAGCGCCGCGGCACGCCCGACCCGCCAGGCGCGACGCCGCTCCATGGCGTCATCCGGCACGGTCGAATCCGCCGCGAGTGTCGCCGCGGCGGTCGCGGTTTCGGGCAGGCCGACCGGCGCGATGAACCGGTATCCGCGGCGCGTCACGGTCTCGATGTAGTGCGGTGTCTGCCGGTCGTCACCGAGCGCGGCGCGGAGTGCGTTCATCGCCACGGAGAGGCTGGACTCGCTGACATGCAGACCGGCCCACACGGTGTCGAGCAGATGGTCCTTGGTGACGAGCTCGCCAGGGTGTTCGACGAGAACGCACAGCACCTCGAACGGCTTCGGGGCAAGCAACACGCGGTCGGCTCCGCGCCACAGCAGGGCATTGGCCCGGTCGAGCCTGAATTCGCCGAAGGTGAGCTCGCTTGCTTTCACGCGCAACCTCCCGTTGCCCGATCTTAAGAGAAGCCTCAGCGAAATGTAAGGACATCCTAAGGACGTCGGCCGGCGGGGGCCCTAGCGTCGGCAGTGTAATTCGCGGGCAAGACCATCGTCCTGCCAGCGATCCATTCGACGCCGCAGCGGCGCGACCTGAGCAAATCGTTCAGCGGAGACCTGTCCCGTGCACAACGCCGAAGCCTACGCAAATCTCGGCCAGGGCGATGACCGCATCTGCATTGCGGTGCTCGACGGGCCGGTCGACACAACCCATCCTTGCCTTGCCGGCGCGCACCTCACGGTCGTGAATGCCTTGCTGCCGCCGGGCGAGGGCGGCGGGGCTGCGCTGGCGCATGGCACGCATGTCGCCAGCATCATCTTCGGCCAGCCGGGCTCGGACGTCGAGGGCGTGGCGCCGCGCTGCCGCGGCCTCTTCATCCCCGTCTTCGCATCCGATCGGCGAAACGATCATCTCGGCTGCTCTCAACTCGATCTCGCCCGGGCCATTCTGCTCGCTGCCGAGAATGGCGCGCACGTGATCAACATCAGCGGTGGAGAGCTGACCCGGTCCGGTGAGCCGGCGCCGGTGCTGGCTCAGGCGATCGAGACCTGCGCCAGGCGCAACATTCTCATCGTGGCAGCTGCCGGCAACGATGGCTGCGATTGCCTGCACGTTCCTGCCGCGGCCCGCTCGGTGCTCGCGGTCGGCGCCATGGACCCGTCAGGCGCACCGCTGTCATCAAGCAATTGGGGTGAAGCCTACCGCACTCAAGGAATTCTCGCACCCGGCGCCGATGTGCTGGGGGCGGTGCCCGGTGGCGGCATCACGCGCAAGAGCGGCACCAGCTTCGCTGCGCCTTTCGTCTCCGGACTGGTCGGCCTGCTCGCGAGCCGGCAGGTCGCGCGCGGCGAAAGCCCAAACCCGCAGGCGATCCGCGCCGCCATCCTGCAGAACGCAACGCCATGCGTGCCAGCGGACTCCACCGATTGCCGCAGATCACTGGCGGGAGTCCTCGATATCGACGCGGCCATCAAGGCCATGACAGAGGGAGACGACGCGATGACGGAAGATACGACGGAATTCGGCGGGACGCAGTCCTCGCTGCAGGAGACTTTCGTGCCGGTGCAAGCGGAGGCGGGCACCGAGCGAGCCGGCGGCGGCGTGCACATGTCGGAAGACGTGCCGTCATCCGCCGCTCCCGACCTGCTCGCACCATCGGCGCTCGCAACGCGTGGCGTGGCGCCGGTGCGGCCGATGCCGCGGGGCGGCGGAGTTGTACCTTCATGCGGCGGCGGCAAGTGCAGCTGCGGTGGCGGTGGTGGAGGCGGTGGTGGGGGCTGCGGCTGCGGCGGCGGCCAGCAGGCACCGGCGCTGGTGTTTGCGCTCGGCCAGCTGGACTATGAGTTCGCCAGCGAAGCCCGGCGCGACACCTTCATCCAGCACATGCCGGCGGGCGCCAACCAGCCCGAGCTTCATGCCAACATGATCGCCTATCTCAGGTCGAGCGAGTTCCAGTTCGAAGCGGCGTCGCTGACCTGGCTCTTGAAGCTGGACCAGACGCCGATCTACGCGATCCAGCCGGCGGGGCCGTTTGCCAACCAGATCTACGAGTTCCTGGTCAGCACGCTGTCGGATCAGCTGCCGAAGCAGAACGATCCGGATGCCGTGGTCGAGCTGGTCTCGGTGCCCGGGATCATCGCCGGCAGCATGCGGCTGCGTTCGGGGCAGGTCGTTCCCGTGGTCGTCCCGCGCGCGCTCGGCATGTTCGCCTGGTCGTCGAAGGCCCTGGTCGAGCGGGTGATGGGGCCGCGTCCGGACGAGGCGGCGGCACGGAGCGCGTTCGATGCGCAGACGCAGTCGATCAGGACCTTCATCTTCCGCGTCTACTACGACCTGCGCAATCTCGGCATCACGGGAGAGGACCGCGCCCTCAATTTCTCGGCGACCAACCTCGTGCAGTCGCTCGAGGCGCACAAGCGGGTCACCTCGGAGTACGAGCTCGACACGATCTGCGTCGAGCGAAGCCCGATCTGCCGCGTCGATTCCGAATGCTACGACGTCAAGCTGTGCTTCTTCAATCCGAAGAACGTCCTGGAATCGGACCAGGTGATCAAGCTGACCGTCGACGTCACCGACAGCATGCCGGTGAGCATCGGCCCGGCCCGCGGCTGGGCGCAGCGGGATTGCCGCCCGCGCTGACACGCAAGTCCACCACCTGCCATCCACCACCAGCCAGAAGGAGAGACGAAGATGAGACTTCCCAACCAGACCGTTCCCGTGATGCGAAACCTCGGCATGGACCGCCTGTCCGGCGACGTGCGGCCGTCGGACTGTCCCTGGTACAAGGCCGCCGCCTGCGCGGCGGCGGTCGGACTGTGCGCCGACACCTGTCTCGTCGGTCCCGAAGCCTGCATCGCCTGCTTCGCGGCGCTCGGCCAGACCTCCTGCGTCGACTGCTTGTCGTGACCGGCGGCGCTGATCACTGATCCAACGGCCGACCACGTCGGCCGTGTTGTCCCAGCAACGGAGAGAAGCCATGAAGTTGCCCACGCAAGCTGCACCGGTCACGCGAACGCCGGCCACCACGATGTTCGTTCCGCACCTCGCCGCGTCCGACAAGGACACTGCGGCCTGCAAGATCGCCTGCAACCGCTTGCCCGAGCCGGCACGATCGATGTGCAAGTCGCAATGCGACTGGCCGAACTGATCGCGGCGCATCCGCCTCGATACCCGCAGCGGGAGCGGGCGAACTCCATCCATCGCCACCGGTCGTTCCGCGCCGGCCGCATCAGCAAAGGATAGTCAGATGAAACTCCCAAGCCAGACCAAGCCCGTCGAACGGAGCAGCGACCCGACGTCGGGATCGAGAGGCGGCATCCAAGCTTCTGGATGCGTTGGCTTCAGTCTTCACACCCCGTGGGGCAGTATTTGCATCGGAAGAGAGAGTTGAGGGCTCGCAACTGACAGATTGTCATTCGCTGCCGTCGACGACCAATCCGGTCTTCGATTAGCCCGTCACAAGGAGAATACCGATGAAACTGCCGATCCAGACTGCCCCGGTTCTGAGAACCGGCAGCACTGCTGCTGTGGAATTTGGACCTCAGGTGACGCCGTCCTTTGACCTCAAGCAGATGTGCGTTGTCGGTTGCAAGATGCTGCCCGCACCGATGCAGGCGAGTTGCATGCAGGCCTGCAGCTTGCTCTGATGGCGCGGCGGTCCGGGTGTGCGTGGCTTGTCCCATGCGCCCCCGGGCCGCACCTATGCGTCCATTCAAGCTTTCATCTGCTGCAATCAGGGCGGCTCACCCTTCCTCCTTGCCGACGCCGTCCGCCACCGCCTTGGCGGAGCGGACCAAGGTCACGCCGTGCTCGGCGAGCAGCCTTGCCGCCGGGCTTCGCGTCTCCGGGAAGATCGCGAGCAGCGTGTTGGCGCCGGTGATGACGGGATAGCCGACCTCCTGGGCAGCGAGCGCGGCGCGATCGTTGACGCGCAGGAAGGCGGCCGTCGGCTGCGCGATCTCGCCGTCCTCCGCCGTGATGTGGCCGAGTTCGGCATCGAGATACGCCGTGGCCTTCGCGCGTAGTTCCTCGAGATTGGCACGACAGCTGCGCAGCACTGCGGCCGCGCTGTCATCCTCGATGAGCGCGAGCAGGAGATGTTCGAGCGTCGCATGGCGGTGACGGCGCTCACGCGCATGGGCAATGGCGCGCAGCCGTGTCATCCGAAGCGCTGCCGAAACTGGGCGGGCGGTCAGGTCCAGCAGCGCCTCGACACCTTCGAGGCGCCTGATCGGATCGAGGATGGCGAGCAGCTCATATTTGTGCGTGATGGGCAGCAGCAGGTGCGTGGCGATCATATCGGCGACCGCCCCGGGATTGCGCGACTGATCGAACGGTGGCCAGCTCTCGGGCAGGCGAATGTTGCGGATGGCGGCGTAGCGCTCGAAACGCGTGACCGCGCGCAGCACGAGGTCGGGTGCGTCGGCAGCCGCCGGTTCGCCGATGTCCGAAACATCGGCCTCGAAGGCGCTGCTGTCGTTGCTGAAGGCCCGGACCAGGACCCGCCGGCCGATGCGGACCTGTAGCTTCAGTGTGCCGTCGGGGAGCGGCGTGAGCTCGACCAGCTCGGCGCGCACGCCGATCTCGCGGAGGTCGGCGAGGGCGGGCTCGTCGACGGCGCTCTGCCTTTGGATGGCGATCACGACGTCGCTCTGTTTGGCAAAGGCGTCGTTGAGCGCGTTGACCGATTTGGCGCGGCCGACGAACAGCGGGTAGGTCGCGCCGGGAAACGGCACGAGATCGCGCAGCGGAAGCGCCGGACATCTTGCCGTCACCGCTTGAATTGCAGGCGTCGGCATCCTCGTCGTCGTGTCGCGGCCGCGATTGGCCTTGAGCACGGCCGATAGCGTGTTCCAGTCCGGCACGCCGAGCATTCTGGAGACCAGCTCCAGGCTTTCGCTGTGGCTTATCGCAATGGACTTGGTGGTCAGGGAGTCGCGGAGGGTCTGCGCCATGAGCTTGGCATCGCGAAAATCGCGCATCGCTTGATCCTCTGCAGGAGCGAACCAGGCATGTCAGGTGGCTGCATTGCTGACCCGGTCGCTCGGGCAAAGGGGAGGCCGCAAAGGCTCGATACGTTCACCATTCCCTGAGAGGGTGCAACCGGCAGGTCGTATCAACCTACCGACAGGTTGACGCAGGCGGTTGCGGCTGTCAATTGCCGCTGCAGGTGGGAGTTTGCCCGCTCGCCGCCCGCGATTTTCGCGCGGCAGGGCAAAGCAGCCGCCCGAAGGGCGGCAGCGTGCCCACCGTCGGACGGCGAACTCATCAGCAGGACGGTGGGTACGGCGCCACGGCGATCTCGGGTGTGGAGAGATCACGGCAGCGCCTTTGCCCACCCTACGCCTCCTCTCAGCTCTTCCACACCTTCTCCTCGCTCCAGCCGAGGGCGCCGAACTCGCCGGCCCGCAGCGGCGCGTCGTCGGCAGGGAAGAACTCGTCGAGCTGCGGCGGCGCGACGGAGGTCGACGACAGCATTGCGTGCGCCTGGCCGCGGTGATGGATGTCGTGCTGGAACAGGTGCAGCAGCAGGCGGTCGCAGCGCTCGTTCTGCACCCTTGTCTCGCGGTTGATGCGCACGGTGTCGTCGAGCCGCGCAGGCGTCAGCGTTTCGCAGAACGCGATCAGGCGGCGGTCCATCGCGCTCTGGGCGCGCACGAGGTCGGAGAGGCGCGGAAACGGCACCTCATCCCGCCACGCCATCGGCCCGAGCCAGCCGCCTTCGAGCGCATCGATGTAGAACAGGTCGATGATGTAGATGTGGTTCAACGTCCGCTGCAGGCTGGGGAAGAAGCCGGTGCGCTCGGCGGCAAATTCGTCGGGGCTGAGCTTGCCGCAGGCGGTCAGCAGACGGTGATTGGACCAGGCATTGTTGTAGGCAAAGGCGCGAAAGGTCTGGACGAGATCGGCGGGCATCTGACCTCACTTTGGCGGGCGGATGCCCGACTATACGCGATCCAGCTCGTTGCGCGATGGTCACGCGTGGTTTCTCCCATGCCGAATTCGCAGGACCGCGGTGAACCGCGAATTTCTTCAGCGATTCCAGATTGATTGGGCCATCCAGCCCGGTCGCACGAATATTTCTCTTTCGCTTTTCCAGAAAATGTGTTTTAGTGCCCCCATCCTGCTTCGCCATGAGGGGCGCTTCGCGATCGTCACGAACGTTGAGGCAGGGATGCGGTGGCCGCGATATGCCGCAGCGTGCGAGAGCGCGCGGACGAACGGCAGGTCGCGGACGCGAAGTCGCGTGGTCCCGGCATCCCGATGCTGATGCCAAGCCGGCGGGTGATGATGATCCCAAGGGCGACGGTGGCCAAAGAGCCGGTGCACCGAGGAGAGCGCGAAGCAAGCGTGAAAACCATCGCGCAGGGAGGGCCGGGTTGATCCGGCTGAACCTGTGGTTCTCTCCCCGTGCTTTCTTTCGCACGGGGGCCACGGGTGCCAGTCGGCACCCGGCCTTCCCTGCGCCCTCTGTTTCGAAGAGGGCCAATGCGATCAGCACAACTCGGACAGATCCTGTCGCGAGGTCGAGAATGCTCGCGCACCCGTCATACGCGGAGCTTGCTTCACTCCGGCATCATCTCGCCGGAGCCGCCGAACTCGGCTGGAAAATCCTTCAGCTTCGGCAGGCCATCCTTGATCGGCAGCACCGTCTCCGCATAGTTGACGTGCACGCCCGGTGTAAACTTCAAGGCCGGGATCGTCGCGGCATAGACGTCGATCATGCCGAGCGGCGGATGATCGGTCATCAGGTGCCCGCCGCAGCGCGTGCAATATTTGCGATGGCTCATGTCGGTCTTGTGATAGGTCCCGATCGCATCCGCGCCCTTGGTCACGCGCACGCTCTCGGGCTTCCACAAGGTGAAGGCGTTGACGGGACCGGCCGACCAGGAGCGGCAGGACGCGCAGTGACAATAGCCCATCGCCTCCGGCTCGCCGTCGGCCTCGATCTCGACCGTGCCGCAGAAGCATTTGCCCTGATAGAGCGTCATGAGCGTTCTCCCTAAGTCGTGTTTTTGGATGTTGGACCGGCATGCTGACACAGCTGCACAGCGAAAGGGAATCCCAGAATGCAGATGTCTGCGTGGAACATCTGGTGCGGCGCAACCACCGTCTTCGGGAGCATCGTCCGCGTGGCGGAATGCTGGACTGGTCGACACCAAGACGCGGCTGCCAATTGGGTTACGTCGTCATGGCCGGGCTCGTCCCGCCTGCGCGGCCGAAGCCGCTACGGCGCGGCGAAGGCCCGGCCATCCATGTCCATCCTCCCGGAGGATCGACGTGGATGCGCGGGACAAGCCCGCGCATGACGGCGAGGAGGCATAGATGGTGGCGTTGGACAGCCGCATGCGCTGCGGCACGCATGGCCCCATACGCGCGGGGCGGCTTGCTCAGGAACCCGGCGTGCCGTTAGCTCTGGATCACAACAAGATCGAGGGAGCAGACGCTGCGATGGGACCGCTTGCGGGCATCAAGGTCATCGACATGACCACCGTGCTGATGGGGCCGTATGCCGCCCAAACGCTCGGCGACTACGGCGCCGACGTGATCAAGGTGGAGTCGCCGGACGGCGACGTTACCCGCAAGATTGGCCCGTGGCATCATCCCGGCATGGGGCCGGTCTTCCTCAACACCAACCGCAGCAAGCGCGTGATCTGCCTCGACCTGAAGAAGCCGGGCGGCCGAGACGCCGTGCTGCGCATGGTCAAGGACGCCGACGTGCTGCTCTACAATATCCGGCCGCAGGCGATGGCGCGGCTGAACCTCGGATACGACGTCGTCTCGGCGCTCAATCCACGGCTGGTCTATGCCGGTGTGTTCGGCTTCGGCCAGGACGGTCCCTATGCGGCCAAGCCGGCCTATGACGATCTGATCCAGGGCGGAGCGGCGCTGTCGCATCTGATGGCGGTCGCCGGCGACGGCACGCCGCGCTACGTGCCGAATGCGCTGGTCGACCGCATCGTCGGCCTCACCGCGGTCGGCGCCATCTGCGCCAGCCTGGTGCATCGTGACCGCACGGGGCGCGGCCAGCGCCTGGACGTGCCGATGTTCGAGACCATGTCGGCCTTCATCATGGGCGACCACATGGGCGGGCTGACCTATGAGCCGCCGCTCGACAAGGGTGGTTATCCCCGGCACCTGTCGCCGGACCGCAGGCCGTACAAGACCGCCGACGGCCATATCTGCGTGATCGTCTACAATGACAAGCAATGGGACGCGTTCTTCACCGCGTCCGGCCGCACCGATCTGCGCGACGATGAGAGGTTCAACAGCTTTGCGCGGCGCGCGGACAACATCGATCTGGTCTATGCCGAGCTCGCGCGCATCTTTCAGACGCGCACGACAGCCGAATGGACCGCGCTGCTGGACACCGCCGACGTGCCGGTGATGCCGATGCACGATCTCGAAAGCCTGCTGCATGATCCGCATCTGGTTGCGACCGATTTCTTTCCCGTCGTTGAACATCCGACCGAAGGCCCCATCCGGAGCACCCGTGTCTCCGCGACCTGGTCCGAGACCAAGGCCGAGCCGCAGCGTCTGGCGCCACGGCCCAACGAGCATGGCGAGGCGATCCTGCGCGAGCTTGGCTTCTCGGATGACGACATCGCCGCCATGATCCGCGATGGCGTCACGACACCGGCCCCGAAGGAGTGAGAGCATGGATTTTGCGCTGTCCGCCAATCAGGAGTCCATCCGTGATGCTGTCGCAAAAATCTGCGTACACTTCGATGATGCCTACTGGCTGAAGAAGGACAAGGAGGGCGGCTTTCCGTTCGACTTCCACAAGGCGTTGGCCGAGGCCGGCTGGCTCGGCATCTGCATTCCGGAAGCGTATGGCGGCTCCGGCCTTGGCATCCTCGACGCCGCGATCATGATGCGCGCGGTTTCGGAGTCCGGCGCCGGCATGTCGGGCGCGTCGGCGATCCACATGAACGTGTTCGGGCTCAATCCGGTCGTCGTGTTCGGAACGAAGGAGCAGTGCGCACGCATGCTGCCGGGCATCGTCGACGGTAGCGAGAAGGCCTGCTTCGCGGTGACCGAGCCCAACACCGGACTCAACACCACCCAGCTCAAGACCCGCGCCGTGCGCAAGGGCGACCGCTACGTCGTCAACGGCCAGAAGGTGTGGATCTCGACAGCGCAGGTCGCCGAGAAGATCCTGCTGCTGGCGCGCACCACGCCTTTGGAGGAGGTGAAGCGCCCGACCCATGGTCTCAGCCTGTTCTACACTGACTTGGATCGTAGCCGCATCAAGGTGCACGAGATCGAGAAGATGGGCCGCAAGCCGGTCGATTCCAACGAGCTGTTCTTCGAGGATTTCGAGATCCCGGTCGAGGACCGGCTGGGCGAGGAGGGGCACGGCTTCGACTACATCCTGCACGGGATGAATCCGGAGCGAATCCTGATTGCCGCCGAGGCCGTCGGGCTCGGTCACCTCGCGCTGTCGCGCGCCTCGGCCTATGCGAAAGCGCGCAACGTCTTCAACCGGCCGATCGGCCAGAACCAGGGCATCCAGCATCCCCTGGCCAAGAACTGGATGGAGCTGGAAGCCGCCTGGCTGGTGGTGCTGCAGGCCGGCTGGCAGTACGACCAGGGCATGCCGTGCGGGCCGTCCGCCAACGCCGCAAAATATCTCGCCGCCGAAGCCGGCTTCCATGCCTGCGAGCAGGCTGTCATGACGCATGGCGGCTTCGGCTACGCCCGCGAATATCACGTCGAGCGTTACCTGCGGGAATCCCTGATCCCGCGCATCGCGCCGATCAGCCCGCAACTGATCCTGAGCTTCATCGCCGAGAAAGTCCTCGGCCTGCCGAAGTCGTATTGAGGATGCTCCTGACCATGACACGCACGCGCTCTCTCCACGCGTCATTCCGGGGCGCCCGAAGGGCGAGCTACGATGCGCAATTGCGCATCGGAGAATCCATAACCCCAGGAAGATGTCGTGAGGCGGGATGCCAACCATGTGTGTGCCTCACACGGCATCCTGTGGTTATGGATTCCGGGCTCGCGCTGACGCGCGCCCCGGAATGACGGCGGAGATTGTTGAGCGATGACCTACATCACCGGCACCGGGCTCACATCCTTCGGCAAGCACGATGGCCGCTCCACGCTCGACCTGATGAGCATGGCCGCCCAGCTTGCGCTTGACGATGCCGGTCTCACGCGCGGCGACATCGACGGCATCCTGTGCGGCTATTCGACGGTGTCGCCGCACATCATGCTCGCCACCGTGTTCGCCGAGCATTTCGGCATCCGGCCGTCCTATGCCCACGCGGTGCAGGTCGGCGGTGCCACCGGGCTCGCGATGGTGATGCTGGCGCATCACCTCGTCGAGGCCGGTGTGGTCAAGCATATGCTCGTTGTCGCCGGCGAGAACCGGCTGACCGGGCAGAGCCGCGATGCCTCGATCCAGGCGCTGGCCCAGGTCGGTCATCCCGACTACGAGCTGCCGCTGGGGCCGACGATTCCGGCCTATTATGGCCTGGTCGCCTCGCGCTACATGCATGAGCACGGCGTCACCGAGCAGGACCTCGCCGAGTTTGCCGTGCTGATGCGTACGCATGCGCTCGACCATCCCGGCGCGCAATTCCATGAGCCGATCAACGTCGCCGACGTCATGGCGTCGAAGCCGGTGGCGCGGCCGCTGAAGCTGCTCGATTGCTGCCCGGTGTCCGATGGTGGCGCCGCCATCATCGTCAGCCGCGAGCCGACCGGGACAACCGTGGTGCGCGTGCGCGGCTGCGCCCAGGCACACACCCACCAGCACGTGACGGCCGCACCTCGCCTGAGCGAGCTCGGCGCCGAGATCGCAATCAAGCAAGCGAAGGAGGCCGCAGGCGTTGCGACTGCGGATGTCAACTACGCCGCGGTCTATGACAGCTTCACGATCACGCTCTGCATGCTGCTCGAGGATCTCGGGCTCGCGGGCCGCGGCGAGGCGGCCGCGCGCGTGCGTGCCGGTCATTTCAGCCGAGACGGTGCGGTGCCGCTCAACACCCATGGCGGGCTCTTGAGCTACGGTCATTGCGGCGTCGGCGGCGCGATGGCGCATCTGAATGAAGCGCATCTGCAGATGACGGGACGGGCAGGCGGCCGCCAGGTGCGTGACGCCTCGCTGACCTTGCTGCACGGCGATGGCGGCGTGCTGTCGTCGCATGTCAGCATGTTCTGGGAGCGGGTGCGATGACTGGCCCGGCCGACTGGACTCACGGCGTCGCGGTGATTCGCTATCAGCGCTGCGATTCGTGTTCTCATGTGCAGTACTTCCGCCGCGGCTTCTGTTCGGCGTGCGGTTCGGCCGCGCTCACCGAACGCGAGGCGAGCGGCGAGGGCACGATCTACGCGACGTCGCTGGTCTGCCGCGCCGCGACGCCGGAGACGCGCGCGCATGTGCCTTACAACATCGTGCTGGTGGATATACGCGAGGGCTTTCGCATGATGGCGCATGGCGACCACGACCTTGCGATCGGCGATTCGGTCGAAGCGCGCTTTGTCGCCTTCGCCGGCGGCACGGTACCTTACTTTGGGAAATCGAAATGACGATGTGTCGCCGAGCCAGATCAGGCGAGGTCGAACGCGGGCGACCGAGGCGGGACGATACGCATTACAAATTCGTCCCGACCCGGATCGCCGCGCGATTGACGCAAAACTGTTACGCTACGCTTACTAACTCAAACGCAACTCTACTCGGTCGTTCGCGTGAGCAATCAAGCTCACATTCCTACCTACGGGCGATGAAGAAACTGCGACGCAGAACCTCCAGACAGCCCTTCATCGCCCGTAGAACAGGACGCTGGCGATGACAATCATCGACGTCACCGCCAGCATATGCGCGAGTGCTTCCGATGTTGCCCTCTTAGTGGCTTCCTTCATGCCGTTTCCTCCCTGGACACTGGACACGACTCATCCGTGGCGCAAATACGCACGCTACGGCGGCTGGAATTTTACTCGGAACACCCCGCATCGACGTCTGCTTCGCGAGTCCCCACTCGGCGTTCATCGACGGTTCAGAACATCGTCGGGTAATGCGGCGCGAATTGGGCTCGCTTATGGTTGTCCTGCGTCCGAGTCCCGGTAACGTTTAGGCGAGCCCGTACAAATACGAGTGATGAAGATTATCGACCGGAAGCTATCAGTTGCTGTGAATTGCAACCTTGAGTATTTGCCTGCGCCGCCTGCATGTGACGCTGCGATGACTGTCCTAGTCCGCGGCGAGCAGGTTGAGCCGTGCATTCGCGATCGTCAGGCGCTCCGCGAGGAGCTGTGCGAGGTTGCGCATGATGCGCTCGCCCGCCTTCGGATGCCGCGCGCGGAAGCGCTCGAAATCGTCCAGCGTGATCTCGAACGCCGTGGCCGAGAAATCGGCGACGACATCAGCGGATCGCACCGGCTCCAGCAGCGCCATTTCGCCGAAGCATTGTCCCGCCGTCAGCGTCGCGAGCCGGATGCCGTCGGGCAAGGTGACGTGGACGACGCCGGAGCGCAGGAAGAACAGCGAGCTTGCCGGCGCGCCGGCGGCGAGAATGCGTTCACCCTGCTGATAGTGTCTGATCGTGGCGAGCGCCGCGAGCTCGTGGCGCTCGTCTCCGGAAAGCCCTGCGAGCAGCGGCTGCTCGGCGAGCTCGGTGGTCTCCAGAAAATCGATCGCGCCGCCGTAACGGTAGACGATCTGGTCCTCGGCCCACTCGATCGCGGTATCCAGCAGATAGAAATCCCGCACGTTCCCGATGTCGCCGGTGCGCGCCGTGATCTCCTGCCATTCCGGCGATGCACGGCGGATGCCCGACAGCACGACGGTGACGTGGAAGTCGGCCAGCTCGTGAAACAGCTCGGAGAGCAGGCGCAGGCCGGCGGGCGTCATGGCCGTGACGCGGTGGAGATCGAAGATGACGAACTGCGGACGCGTGCTCGCCGCAAGCTGCCGCGAGACGTAGTCCACATTGGAGAAGGACAGCGTGCCGACCAGCTCGAGCACGCGCACGGCGTCGGGATGGGCGGCCAGGATGTTGCGCTCCTGGGCGCGGCGGCTGCGGCGCGACGGATTGGCGCCGATGTCGTAGTCGGCAATGATCGAGGTGCGCGCATCGTCCGAGCGGTTCAGCATGTGCAGGCCGTAATGGGCCGAGAGCGCTTCACAGACCTTGATGCCGCGCACGCTGTTGCCGTGGCCGTCGAGCCGGGGCGAGTAGCTGCCGAGCCCGAGACGCGCCGGCAGGCTCGCCAGGATGCCGCCGCCAACGCCGCTCTTGGCGGGAATGCCGACGCGGTAGATCCATTCGCCGGCGAAATCATACATGCCGGACGAGGTCATCACCGAGAGCGTGCGCGACACCGCATAGGGCGTCACCACCTGCTCGCCGGTCACCGGATTGACGCCGCGGTTGGCCAGCGTCGCCGCCATGATCGCACAGTCGCGCGCGGTGACCAGCACAGCGCATTGCCTGAAGTAGACCGCGAGCACGTCGTCGACCGGCTCCCTGATGACGTCAGAGGTCCGAAGCAGATAGGCGATGGCACGGTTGCGGTCGCCGGTCGCGGCTTCCGATGCGAACACGGCATCGTCGACGTCGAGCTCGCGGCCGGCGAAGCGGCCGAGCGCATCCCTGATGGTCTCGAATGCATCCGCGTGGCGGGCTTGGCGGATCAGGCCGCTGCAGGCGATCGCGCCGGCATTGACCATCGGATTGAACGGATGGTTCTCGGCATTGAGCCGGATCGAGTTGAAGGGATCGCCCGACGGCTCGACGCCGATCACGCGCTCGACCGCGTCGGAGCCGAGCGCATCGAGCGCGAGCGCGAACACGAACGGCTTCGACATCGACTGGATCGTGAACGGCACCCGGCTGTCGCCAACCTCGTAGACATGACCATCGAGCGTGGCGAGGCTGATGCCGAAATGCGCCGGATCGGCCTTGCCGAGCTCAGGAATGTAGTTCGCGACCGCGCCATCGTGATCGGGCCAGAAGTCGGCGTGGCAGGCCGAGAGAAAGCGCTGCAGCGGCGGCATCGCGGCCGTGGCCCAATGCTGCGGATGGCGGATCGGCCTCGGATGGTGGGTCGTCATGGGGAAGCTCGGCGGGGACTCGGTTGCGCGCTGGTTATGTCGCAGCCGCGACGGGGCAGCCAGCCCACACTTGTCGCAACGCCGGTCAAATGTTGCCGCTGCTCACCGATTGAGCGGGGACGCGGCTCAGGGCGATGTCGGCACGCTGGGACTCGTTGCCGAACGGGGTCCCTATGGGCCCGATGCGGCCGCGTCGGCACCGCCCATGACCTCGTCACCGGCGTGTCATGCCCGATTGGCGTGGCGATGCCGAGTCTTGTGCCAACACGCTGAAGAACGGTGGTTTTCCAGCATGGTCTGCTGTTGTGACGGCAAAACGGCTGGGTTAGCTTGTTCTGTAAGCGGAATATCATTCCGTAGAACGGAATTAGGTGGGACGCGCATGGGACGACGGTCTGAGCGATTGAGCAGGGTGGGCATGCTGCCCGGAGACATCGCCGGCGAGGGCGAGGTGATCCAGGTGGTGTCGCGGGCGTTCGACGTGCTTCGATGTTTCGAGGGGCACGACTCGCGGCTCGGCAATCTGGAGATCTCGAACCGCTGTGGTCTGCCGCGATCGACGGTGTCGCGCCTGACGCACACGCTGACCCGCATGGGACAGCTGGTCTATCTGCCGCGCGACCAGAAGTACCGGATCGGCCCGAGCGCGGTCGCGATGAGCACGTCGATGACGCGGGGCTTGCAGCTGCGCAACCTGATCCGGCAGCGGCTGCAGGATGTCGCGGAGCAATTGCCGGGCACCGTCGGCTTCGTCATTCCCGACCAGTTCCATCTGGTCTATCTGGAGTTCGGCCGCGCCGTGAACGCGCTCGGGCTGCACGAGACCACCGGCAGCCGTATCTCGATGGCATCGACCGCCGCTGGTCACGCTTATGTCGCCGCGCTCGAGCCCGAAATGGGCGACGCGCTGCTCACCGAGATGGAGCGGGAACTGCCGGACGCGGCCAAGCTGCTGCGGCCGCGTCTCGAGCACAACAGGCAGTTCCTCAAGGAGCATGGCTACGTCGTGGCCTGCGGCCTGTGGAGCCCGCACATCAACGGCGTCGCGCTGCCGCTGTGGTCGCCGCAGTATCAGACCTATGTCGTGCTCACCATCGGCCTGCTGTCGGCGATGTATGACGAGCAGCGTCTGCATGATGAGGTGGCCCAGCCAATGCGCGAGCTCGGCCGCAGCATCGCCGCCTTGCTGCAGGGGGCCGAAGCCGACGTCTTCAACAACCGGATGGAGAGAAAGCCGCTCACGGTGAACGCGAAGACAAATCATAAGAACAAGACCATCACCGGGACGGGGGACACGAATGAGTTGGCAGCCGGAGCTCGACGAACTGGCCCGGCGCGAGGCCTTCGCGCGGGAGATGGGCGGGCCTGACAAGGTCAAGCGTCAGCACGACCAGGGCCGTCTCACTGTTCGCGAGCGCATCGACGGCGTCGTCGATCCCGGCAGCTTCCACGAGATCGGCGCCGTCGC
>JBARNF010000806.1:0-13806 GCA_049802835.1 Bradyrhizobium sp. | reverse complement strand
CGCTGGGACAATTCCGGCAAGAACGGCCTGTACGCGTCGATCAGTTGGTCCAACCAGGCCTGATGCGATGTTCGGCAAGGCCGGCACCCCGCCTTGCAGATGACCGGCAGCGCCCTGGAAACCGTGCTGCGGCGCGATCGCTGGATCGTAGGCGGCGCGATCGCGATCATGGTCGCGCTGGCATGGGCCTATGTGCTCTGGCTCGCCAACGACATGGACATGGGCGGCATGGACATGACCGGTTTCCGCATGATCCCGGCCGGCATCGGAATCATGTTGCCGGCCAGCGAGCCGTGGCGCGCGATCGAGTTCGCCTATGTGTTCCTGATGTGGGCGGTGATGATGGTCGGGATGATGGCGCCGTCGGCCGCGCCCATGATCCTGATGTACGCCCGTGTGGGTCGACACGGCCGGGCGCGGGGCCAGCCGTTCGCTGCGACCGGCTGGTTTGCGGCCGGCTATCTGCTCGCCTGGAGCGGCTTTTCGCTGGCGGCGACCTGCTTGCAATGGATTGTGGAGCGGACCGCGCTGCTGGATTCGCGGATGGCGATCGACAACCGCCTGCTCGGCGCCATCGTGCTGATCGCGGCGGGCGTCTATCAGTGGACACCGCTGAAGAGCGCCTGCCTTGCCCAATGCCAGTCGCCGTTTCTGTTCCTGATGCGCCACGGCGGCTTTCGCGGCGACCTGCAGGGCTGCCTGCTGCTGGGGCTGCGGCACGGCGGCTATTGCGTCGGCTGCTGCTGGGCTCTGATGGCGCTGCTGTTCGTCGGTGGGGTGATGAGCGTGATGTGGATTGCCATTCTGACCCTGCTCGTGCTGTTCGAGAAACTCACTCCGGCCGGACGATGGATCGCGCGCGCGGCCGGCATTGCCAGCAGTGCCGCCGGCGTCTGGATGCTGGTGTCCCCACCGCAATGACGCGCAACGGCGCGATGCGGGCCGTCGCGAGAGTGGCGACGGCCTTTGGTGTCGGATGTCAGCAATGTGGTAAGCAGGCCGCGAGCGCGGCGACTCTGTCGCCTGGAATACCGCAATCGAACTGACGCGAGACACCCGTGATTCCCTGGAAGCTGATCGACACCGCAGACGTGCCCGGCGGCGGTGAACCGTTGCGGCTCATGCAGCGCGGCAAGGAGTTCACCATCAAGCTCGGCCAGAACGAGCTGATGAGCAGCCGTCTCTACGGGTCCGAAGAGGCGCTGGCGACGCTGAGTTGCTCCCGCATCAAGGCGCGACCCGCGCCGCGGCTGTTGATCGGCGGCCTCGGCATGGGCTTCACCTTGCGGGCAGCGCTCAAGGTGCTGGGTCCGAAGGCCCGCATCACCGTCGCAGAGCTGGTGCCGGCAGTGATCGCCTGGGTGCGCGGGCCGATGGCCGAGTTGTCCGGCGACAGCCTCAACGACCCGCGCGTCGACATCCGCGAGGCCGACGTGGTGAAGCTGATCGCGGCCGCGCGCGGCGACTATGATGCGATCCTGCTCGACGTCGACAATGGTCCGCAGGGACTGACCCGGACATCCAACGATGCGCTCTACGACGCCTCCGGCTTGCGGGCCGCGTTCACGGCCCTCAGCCCCACCGGTGTGCTGGCGGTGTGGTCATCACACCCGGCCGACCACTTCGCCCCGCAGTTGCGCAAGGCCGGCTTCGTCGCCGAGGAGATCAAGATCCGCGCCACCGGCGCCGGCGGTCGCGGCGCGCGTCACGTGATCTGGATCGCGACGCGGCCGGCGTGATGGCGCCTCGGCGCGGCGCGCAGCCTCGCTTGCTGCCCCGGCCATGCCGGTCTCTGCCCCGCCGCGCTTCAGTTAAGTGCACTGTCACCGATATTCAGCCACCGATATTCAGCCGACCGTCATCTGGCTAAGCGCTGGCAAATGCGCGCTGCTGACGAAACGCCGAGTAGATCGATGCGGCGTGAGCCTCGGACAGGCGTTTTTCCGGGACGGCCGCGATTTCCCTGAGGTTGTTGAGGTTCGTGGTTCCGAAAATGCAGGCCGAAACCTGCGGAAGTCCAAGAATGTAGGACATTGCGGCTTGCGCCGCCGACATTCCGTCGACCGAAGCGAGCACCGGCCGGACGTCACGAGCGGCCAAGGCAAGTCGGCGCGCGTCCGGCTTCAACAGCGCCCGGGCCAGATACCAGAGGTCGGCAGCGCTCCGGATGTGGCCGATCTTGCCCCGAATCAAATGCCCTTGCGCCAGAACCGTGCCGGCAACGACCGCCACGCCTGCCTTGCGGAGCTGGTCAACGATCGGGAGCCGGTCCAACTGCGCCACGTTCAGGTCGATCAGCGCGACATCGAAGACGCCTTCGAGCCGGGCGACATATTGCATATGCGCTTCGGAATGCGTGTTGATGCCGAGCAGTCTGAACATGCCGTTGCGGCGCATCGACGCGAGCTTCGTCAACAACTCATCCGTGATCGATGCCGGCGCGAAATTGTGGAGATAGAAGACGTCGATGAAGTCCGTGTTCAAGTTCTTGATCGCGCGTGCGCACGCAAGCTCGACGTACTCCGGACTGTGATCTTGCGTCTTGACTTCGCGCAGAGAGATGAGAGGGCGCGGGCGCAACGTCCCGACCTTCGTCGAGACGACAATCTTCGATCGATCCGAGCGCTTCAGGATTTCCGCAAGCGCGCGACCAAGCCGAGGCTCTGCGTTGTAGTTGCAGTAGTTGTGCCCCGTATCGAAGAGATTAATTCCGAGATCGAACGCTTCATGCACGATCCGGATGGCCTGCCTGTCGTCGAACTGTCGATTGCCCCAGAATCCGGAACAACCGAGACCGATTTCAGAAACAGGAAGAGGACCAAGCTGCCGGTATTTCATTGACTGACGCACGAGATTGAACGGTGCCAGCCAACCACACCCAGAAATAATTGGCAATATCGAGATACCAACTAGACACATTTTTGCCAGGCCGCGCGCCGGCCGGTTGCGATGGCTGTTCTCGTATCGCCCTGTATCAGCCTCCAACCCCTCCTGCTGGATTTCCGAACAATCCCGACAAGAGGCGAAGGTGACAGTCAGCCCGCCATGGCGGGCTCGACGAACTCCGGCTCAGTGAGGCGGGCCCGGCCGCGCCGCTCTGAACTCGTTGACCGGAACCCCAGCCGCGCAAGCGAGTTGCACAGCCGCGGAGAGGATCGAAGGATGGAACAGCAATGCTGTTTCATCGCACGGTCCTCCATTCGGCAGTACACTTGGAAAGAGAGGCGACCATGAAAACATCCCTTCTTCTTGCTGGCGCACTGATCATCGGATCCGCCGCCACTGCATTCGCTGACGAATACTATGTCGTACAGGGACCCAGCCACCGCTGCACCATCACCACCACCCGTCCCGCAGACCGGGAGGTCGTGACCCAGATCGGGCCGATGGCGTTCACGAGCCGCGTGGAAGCCGAGGACCGCATCAGGCAGACCAAGGTCTGCGAGGACGAAGGCACCGTCGGCAGCAGCACCACCACCACGATCATCAAAGAGAAGTAGTCGGCGGCGTCATTCCTGCACGAACTCTGGCGACGCGAAGGTCGCGCTCATTTGCGTGGGCGCGACCTCTTCATTGACAGGAGCAGCTGTCGGACCATTGTTCGGACGGTATCAACGCCAATTGCGACGACAGTGCACTCGTTCCCAGTGACCTTGAGTGCACTGTCACCGAATTATCGTTCGGTTTCACGGCCGGCGAACGCGACGATCTCTCACTCGACGGGATGGCGCCAGCCGTTACAGTGAGCGACCTCGTGCGTCGTGACCTCGCGCTCGAGCCGCGACCCCCGCCTCTGCAGGACCGTGATGTAAATGACGCAAGGAGGGGGATCTGGATCCCGGCCGAAAAATATCTGGCAGCCGTAGACTTTCGCGCCCGCGGCGTGCGGCACGCGCAAGAGGTCACAACGCCATTGCGTGTCGGCCTGCGAACCAATGACGGTGAGGAGCGGGCCGGCGTAGCGGTGGACATAGGCCGGGGGCGGCTCGAGGATGTGGACGGAAGATGCGTCGACCATGACGTCACTCCTTGCGCTGGATCACGAGCCTCCGCGTCAAGCTGCGCCCGCCACCCGGCCGGCGTCCTTCGCTTGGTTCCTGCGAAACGCCGATCAGCGCCATGGCAGCCGCGGAATTGGGGCAACCGCCGAACCAAGGACGGAGTTCCTAGGGAGCCCCTTGAAATGGTGAAAATCGCCCCCAAAAGACGTAAAGCTGCGCGAGCGGCCAGCTCGAGGCTCACTGTCGCCGCAGCCCCCCGCTCCGCCGCAATCCCGTTGGTCGACCGGCCACGGCGACAGCCGTTGCGTTCGATCCCCGCCTTGAGTACCCCACCCAGGGTCTGGATCGGACATCATGCATTCGCAATCGCTCAAGCTCGCCGCCGGCAGCCTCGTGGTCGGGACCATCGTCCTCGGCCTGAAGTATCTCGCCTACTGGATCACCGGCTCGGTCGCGCTCTACTCCGATGCCCTCGAGAGCATCGTCAACGTCGTCACGGCTGGCGTCGCGCTGCTTGCCGTGCGCATTGCCGCGAAGCCTGCCGACGCCAACCATCCGTTCGGCCACCACAAGGTCGAATACTTCAGCGCCGTGATCGAAGGCGTCATGATCATCGTCGCGGCGCTCCTCATCGTCCACGAAGCCTACGGCAATTTTTTCAATCCCCAGCCGCTGTCGGCGCCGATCGAAGGCCTGGCCGTGAATGGTCTGGCGAGCCTGCTCAATGCCTTCTGGTGCTGGCTGCTCATCTCGCGCGGCAAGCGGCTGCGGTCGCCGGCGCTGGTTGCGGACGGCCGGCACCTGCTGACGGATGTCGTCTCCTCGGGTGGCGTCGTCATCGGCCTCGGCCTTGCAGTGGTGTTGAAGCTGCCGATCCTCGACCCCGCGCTGGCGCTGCTGGTCGCCGTCAACATCCTGTGGTCGGGATGGCAGGTCCTCAAGGAGTCGACGGGCGGGCTGATGGACGAAGCGGTCTCCGATGCCACGCTGGCGCGCATCCGGCAGATCATCAGCGGCCATGCCGACGGCGCGCTGGAGGCGCACGATGTCCGCACCCGGCATGCCGGCAAGATGACATTCATCGAGTTTCACCTCGTGGTGCCCGGCGAGATGTCGGTCAATCGGGCGCATGAGATCTGCGATCGGATCGAAGCGGCGTTGCGCGAAGACGACGAGCACAGCTGGATCACCATTCACGTCGAGCCCGAAAACAAGGCCAAGCACTCCGGCGTGGTCGTGCTGTGAGGCGCCGCTCATCTTATCGCGCCGTCCGATCAGACCGCCCCTGCCCATCACGGCGCCGCGCGTCCGATGCGCATACCGTCGACGACAAGGTGGGCGCATGGGCAGGCCAGGGTGCGACGAATAGCCGGACCTGGGCCGCGATTGCTGCCCTGCTTTCCGACTTAATGTCAGGCGTCATCCCCAGCCAATGGAGTCCCCTGCGCTTCTGATATCCAAGGGTCGCTCAGGGTCCTCGCCCGATTGGCCCCGGCCAGCTTTGAATACCGCGCGCCGCTCGTCCGCGGGCGATGAGGCTGCGACGGCTGTGGCCCGGCGTCGTCACCCCACGCAACATGTTGCGGCAGCGCCGATTTTTGCCCATTTTCCAATTGACGGCAACACGAGGCGCTGAAATGGTGCCTCGGTTTTCAAAGCCTGCCGGGCCGCATAGGCCGCTGCGCCACATGCTGCGCAGCCAGAACGGGCCGCGGGGACGACAACGGACCTTGGGGGAGGATTGGGCGTTGCAAGCGTTGCTGAAACTGAGCCGCGGGATTGATGCGTTTACGACCTGGACCGGCAAGCGGCTGGCTTGGCTGATCCTGGTCGCCGTCATCATCTCCACGATCAACGCCATCGTCCGCAAGACGCTCGACACGTCGTCCAATTCCTGGCTCGAGCTGCAATGGGTGCTGTTCTCGGCCGTGTTCCTGCTGTGCTCGCCCTGGACGCTGCTCGACAACGAACACATCCGCATCGACATCGTCAACGCCATGATGCCGAAATGGGTCCGCGACACCATCGACATCATCGGTCACGTGCTGTTCCTGATGCCGCTGTGCATCGTCATGATCATCACCAGCGTGCCGTTCTTCCTACGCTCCATCGAGATCAACGAGCAGTCGAGCAACGCCGGCGGCCTGCCGCAATGGCCGGCGAAGTCGCTGATCATGCTCGGCTTCATCTTCCTGCTCGTGCAGGGCATATCCGAGCTGATCAAGCGCATCGCGGTCATGCGCGGACTGATCCCAGATCCCCACGCTTCGAAGCCGCACAGCATCGAGGCCGAGGTCGAGCACCTCGTCGAAGCGATCGAGAAGAAGTAAGCGTCGGGCTGGGGGAATTTCCATGGAAGCGTTTCTGATCGCCAATCTGGCGCCCATCATGTTCGGGTCGCTGGTCGTCATGCTGCTGCTCGGCTATCCCGCAGCGTTCTCGCTCGGCGCCGTCGGCCTGTTCTACGCGCTGTTCGGCATCGGGCTCGGCGAATTCCGCCCGGACTTCCTGCAGGCGCTGCCCGAACGCGTCTACGGCGTGATGAACAACGACACGCTGCTGGCGATCCCGTTCTTCACCTTCATGGGTCTGGTGCTCGAACGCTCGGGCATGGCGGAGGACCTGCTCGACACCATCGGGCAGCTGTTCGGCACCATCCGCGGCGGCCTCGCCTATGCGGTGGTGTTCGTCGGCGCGCTGCTCGCGGCCACCACCGGCGTCGTTGCCGCGTCGGTCATTTCGATGGGCCTGATCTCGCTGCCGATCATGCTGCGCTACGGCTACGACCGCCGGCTCGCCAGCGGCATCATCGCCGCCTCCGGCACCTTGGCGCAGATCATCCCGCCGTCGCTGGTGCTGATCGTGATGGCCGACCAGCTCGGCAAGTCGGTCGGCGACATGTACGAGGGCGCCTTCATCCCTGGCCTGGTGCTGGCGGGGATCTACGCCGGCTACGCCTTCCTGACCAGTCTGATCTTCCCGAAATCGGCACCGGGCCTACCAGCGGATGCGATCGGATTCCGTGAGGACTCGGGCGATCGCGGGCTGAGGTCGCTCGGCGTGCTGTTCCTGGCCGCTTGTGTGTTCGGCTGGTTCATGATGCGCGGCTCCGAATATCACGGCGCCGATTTCGTCGTGCTCAGCATGTTCTACGGCATCGTATTCGCGTTCGCCGTCGCCGTGGTGAACTGGGTGCTGCATCGCACGACCGGCTTCCGCTTCCTGTCGCGGATGGCACAGCAGACCACCTTCGTGATGGTGCCGCCGCTGTTCCTGATCTTCCTGGTGCTCGGCACGATCTTCATCGGGCTCGCGACCCCGACCGAAGGCGGCGCCATGGGCGCGGCCGGTGCGTTGATCCTCGGCGCCGTCAAGCGCAGGCTGACCTTCGACCTGGTCCGGCAGGCGGTTGAATCAACCGCCAAGCTGTCGGCTTTCGTCGTGTTCATCCTGGTCGGCGCGCGCGTGTTCTCGCTGACCTTCTACGGCGTCAACGGCCATGTCTGGGTCGAGCACCTGCTCACCTCGCTGCCCGGCGGGCAGGTCGGCTTCCTGATCTTCGTCAACGCCTTCGTGTTCGTGCTGGCCTTCTTTCTCGACTTCTTCGAGCTCGCCTTCATCATCATCCCGCTGCTGGGACCTGCGGCCGAAAAGCTCGGCATCGACCGGATCTGGTTCGGCGTCATCCTCGGCGTCAACATGCAGACCTCGTTCATGCATCCGCCGTTCGGCTTCGCGCTGTTCTACCTGCGCTCGGTGGCGCCGAAGGAGCCGTATCTCGATCGCGTCACCGGCAAGAAGATGGAGCCGGTGACAACGGGACAGATCTACTGGGGCGCGGTGCCGTTCGTGGTCATCCAGGTGATCATGGTGATGCTGGTGATCCTGTTCCCGTCGATGGTCATGCACTACAAGGGCACGGCGTCGACCATCGATCCGAACTCGATCAAGATCGATATTCCGCAGATCGATGCACCGCCGCTCGATTTCGGCCCGCCGAAGCTGTGACGGCTTTAACGGGACCCGGTCCCTGCAAGCAAAGAGCCCCGTGCAAACAAAAAACCCGGCGCAGTGCGCCGGGGTTCTCGTTTTTGAGTGCGCCTTCCCGATCCGGCGTCAACTCTGCGAGTTGCGCGCCATGAAGGCGTCGTAGCCGATCTCGGCGACCTGGAACCAGGAGTAGCCGTTGGCGGCGAAGGCAGTCAGCGATTCATAGGTTTTCTTGAAGTCCGGATTGGTGGCCGAAACCTCGTTGTGCAGCTCACGCGCCGCCTTCAGGCAGGCCTGCATGATCTCCGGCGAGAAGGCATGCAGCTTGGCGCCGGCGGCGAGCAGCCGGCGCAGCGCCGGCGGATTGGCCTGGTCATACTTCGCCATCATCCAATTGTTGGCGTAATGACCGGCGTGCTCGAGGATGCTCTGGTAGTGCTTGGGCAGCGCATTCCAGCGGTCGGCATTGACGAAGGAGAGCAATATTGGCCCGCCCTCCCACCAGCCGGGATAGTAGTAGTGCGGTGCGACCTTGACGAAGCCGAGCTTCTCATCGTCATAGGGGCCGACCCACTCGGCCGCATCGATCGTGCCCTTTTCCAGCGCCGGATAGATGTCCCCACCGGCGATCTGCTGCGGCACCGCGCCGAGCTTCTGCAGCACGCGGCCGGCGAAACCGCCAATGCGGAATTTCAACCCCTTCAGATCATTGACGCTGGTCAGCTCCTTGCGGAACCAGCCGCCCATCTGGCAGCCGGTGTTGCCGGCGAGCAGCGAGACCACATTATACTTCTTGTAGAATTCGTTGAGGATCTCCCTGCCTCCGCCCAGCATGTACCAGGCTTGGTTGATGCGCATGTTCGGGCCGAACGGCACCGACGAGCCGAAGGTGAAGGTCGGGTCCTTGCCGAAATAGTAGTAGGACGCGGTATGGCCGATCTCTACGGTGCCGTTCTGGACAGCATCCAGCACCTGCAGGCCGGGCACGATCTCGCCCGCAGCGAAGGGCTGGATCTGGAATTTATTGTCGGTGGCCTCGGCGACCACCTTGGCCATGATCTCGGCGCCGCCATACAGCGTGTCGAGCGATTTCGGCCAGCTCGTCGGCATGCGCCATTTCAGCTCCGGCATCGACTGCGCAATGGCCGGTGCCGCGATGGCGGCGGCCCCGGCCGCGCCGAGCCCCGTGACCTTGATGAAGTCTCTCCGCTTCATGGTAATCCCTCCCTTGTGATTGTGTCCGTTTCCTGGGCGGCCTTCTTGCGAGGCCTCGGTTCCAGTGTGGATCAAACAGCGCGAGAGTGCCATTGCGAAACGTTGTCGCAACGCAAAAGCCCGGCCTCTTGCGAGGCCGGGCTCAAGGCGATCCGCCGATCGAAAAATACGATCAGCCGCGCGTACGCGAGCGGATCATGAAGCTGTCGTAGGTGTATTCGGCAACCTGCCACCACAGGTACTCGTCCGAGCGATAGGCCTGCATCGCGTCGATGACCTTCTTGAAGTCGGCGTTCTTGGCCGAGATCTCGGCCCAGAGCTCGTTGGTCGCCTTGAGGCAGGCCTCGAGCACCTCGTTGGTGAACGGACGCAGCTGCGTGCCGCCGGCCACCAGGCGCTTCAGCGCCGCCGGGTTCACCTGGTCGTAACGCGCGGCCATCCAGGTGTTGGCATTGACGGTCGCATTGGTCAGGATCGCCTGATAGTGCTTCGGCAGTTCGTTGAACTTGTCGAGATTGGCGAAGGCGTGGACGGTCGGACCGCCTTCCCACCAGCCCGGATAATAGTAGTATTTCGCCACCTTCTGGAAGCCGAGCTTCTCGTCGTCATAAGGACCGACCCACTCGGCGGCGTCGATGGTGCCCTTCTCCAGCGACGGATAGATGTCGCCGCCCGCGAGTTGCTGCGGCACGACGCCGAGCTTCTGGAGCACCTGACCGGCGATGCCGCCGATGCGGAATTTCAGGCCCGAGAGGTCAGCGACCGTCTTGATCTCCTTGCGGAACCAGCCGCCCATCTGGGTGCCGGTGTTGCCGCAAGGGAAGCCGATCACGTTGGACTTCTTGTAGAACTCGTTGGCGAGCTCGTTGCCGCCGCCCTGGTACAGCCATGAATTCTGCTGACGCGCGTTGAGACCGAACGGCACCGAGGCGAAGATCGCGAAGGTCGGGTCCTTTCCGACGTAGTAGTAAGACACCGTGTGGCACATCTCGACGGTGTTCTTGGACGTCGCGTCGAGCGCCTGCAGACCGGGCACCAGCTCGCCGGCCTGGAAGACCTGGATCTGGAACTTGTTGTCGGTCATCTCGGCGACCTGCTTCGCCATGTACTCGGCGCCGCCATAGATCGTGTCGAGCGATTTCGGGAAGCTCGAGGTCAATCGCCACTTGATCTCGGGCATCGACTGCGCGATCGCAGGCGAGGCGATGGCGCCCGTCGCCGCGGCGCCGGCGGCCGAAACCTTCAGAAAATCACGACGCTTCATCTTAAGGCATCTCCTTGTTTGGGGGCGTTTCCCGTTTGCAATTGCGTTGATCCGCCGATGCGATTGGCCGCATCGAGTCGAAGACGATCCGGCCGCGGCTTTAGCACGGAACCGGTTAAGCGAAAACGCGACGATGGAATGACAAACCGTCCAATAGTCGCACTTCGCTGCACTGCATCAAGCAGCGGCGATCGCATCCTTGAGCTGGTCCCGGACGGACGAGGCGATGGAGCGATAGATCGCCGCGTGCGGTCCGTTCGGCTCGCTCTCGACCACGGGATTGCCGGCATCGGACGTGGAGCGGATGTCCATGTGCAACGGGATCTCACCCAGGAACGGCACGCCAAGCCGCTCGGCCTCGTGGCGCGCGCCGCCATGGCCGAAGATGTCGGACCGGGTGCCGCATTGCGGGCACTGGAAGTAGCTCATGTTCTCGATGATTCCGAGCACGGGCACGTTGACCTTGCGGAACATCGCGAGCCCACGCCGCGCGTCGATCAGCGACAGGTCCTGCGGGGTCGACACGATCACCGCCCCCTTGAGCGGCACGTTCTGCGCCAGGGTCAGCTGAGCATCGCCGGTGCCCGGCGGCATGTCGACGATGAGCACATCGAGCGTGCCCCAGGCGACGTCACGCAGCATCTGGTTGATCGCCGACATCACCATCGGCCCGCGCCAGATCATCGGACTGTCCTCCTCGACCAGGAATCCGATCGACATGATCGCAAGGCCGAAGCGCGACAGCGGAATCATCTTCTTGTCGGATGTCAGTTGCGGCTTCTCGTGCAGGCCGGTCAATTTGGGCACGGACGGTCCGTAAATGTCGGCATCGAGCAGGCCGACCTTGAGCCCGAGATCGCGCAAGGCCAGGGCGAGATTGACGGCGGTGGTCGACTTGCCGACTCCGCCCTTGCCCGAAGCCACGGCGATGACCGCGGTGATGCCGGGAATGGCGGCCTGACGCGCCATGGGCGAGTCGGCCGGATGCTGGTGCTGGTGCGGCGGCCGATGCGCAGCAGCCGGCTGCACACCGGACGGCCGCGGGGGCGGCGTCGCACCCGGCTTGCGCTCGGCGGTCAGCGCCACCATGACCGTGGTCACGCCGGGAATGGCGCGCACGGCGGCCTCAGCCTGGGCACGGGTATCCTCCCAGGCGCGCGCCTCACTGGCCTCGACATTGATCGAGAAGAACACCTTGCCGTCGTTGGCCGTGATCGGCGACAGCGCGCCGGCGTCGGGCAGCGCCACGCCGCGCGGGGAGCGAACCCGCTTGAGAGCCTCGATGACCTGTTGCTGCGTCACGCTCACTGCGCGTCTCCTGAAAACGTTCAGAACGCGCCACATCGTCGCGCCCTATCATGTTGGCCGGACATGATCTTCGATCGTCTCCGACGGGATCGGTCCGGCCCTGCGTTGCGCTGCTTCATAAAGCCGGTCGGCTCAAAACGCCACCTTGGTTCCGATGTCGGAAGCGGTTTCCGTCGGCGCGTCGTCGGCCTGCTCCTTGGCTGCCTCGTAATTGAGCTCGATCATCACGCCGTTGGGGTCGCGCACGAAGATCTGCCACAACTCCCCGCCGGGCACCTGCCGCGCGTCGAACGGCATGCCCTTGGCGGCGAGCCGCGCCTTCATCCCGGCAAAGCCGCGGCTGACGAAGGCGACGTGGTGGACGACGCCGGAATCCGGCTTCTGCGCCTCGGCGGTCGGGGAAATGTCGACCAGATGCACCACGGGGCGGCCCTCGCTGTACATCCAGGCGCCGGGAAACGCGAAGTTCGGCCGGTCGCCATTCTCGAGGCCAAGCACGTCTTCATAGAAGCGGACCGTCTCGGCGAGGTTGCGGGTCCGGATGTTGAAATGATCGAGCACGCCGACGCTGACGCCCATGCGAGACACTCCCTGGCTGGTACGTTGGTTGATAGGATTTCGTTGCGGGATGACGGCTTTGCAAGCCGTCATGATGATGCCTCTTTAGCACGAGCCGGGGTTTTCGCATCCGTCACGAAGCCGTTGCCCCTGCCTCGCAAGCCGTTATGGTGCGGCGTCCAGCGTGCCGCCGCGACCCGGCCGGCTGCTGATGTGTTCCTTTCAAGAACAGCCCGGCCCTCCCAAGGCCGCCGGCAAAACCCCAAGGTCAAGGTAGCTCATATGGCTAAAGTCGCTTTCATCGGTCTCGGCGTCATGGGTTTCCCCATGGCAGGACATCTCGTGAAGAAGGGTGGTCACGAGCTGACGGTCTACAACCGCACGGCGGCCAAGGCCAAGGAATGGGCCGACAAGTTCGGCGGCAAGGCCGCAGCCACGCCCAAGGCGGCGGCCGAGGGCCAGGATTTCGTGATGTGCTGCGTCGGCAACGACAACGACCTGCGCGCGGTCACGATCGGCCCCGACGGCGCTTTCGCCGGCATGGCCAAGGGCGCGACCTTCGTCGACCACACCACGGCGTCGGCTGAAGTGGCGCGTGAGCTCGATGCTGCAGCCACCAAGGCCGGCTTCAAATTCATCGACGCCCCCGTCTCGGGCGGCCAGGCCGGCGCCGAGAACGGCGTCCTGACCGTGATGTGTGGCGGCACCCAGGACGCCTATGCCGGCGCCGAGCCCGTGATCGCGGCCTATGCCCGGATGTGCAAGCTGCTCGGACCCGCCGGCAGCGGCCAGCTGACCAAGATGGTCAATCAGATCTGCATCGCGGGCCTGGTGCAGGGTCTCTCTGAAGGCATCCATTTTGCGAAGAAGTCGGGCCTCGACGTTGCCGCCGTGATCGAAACCATCTCCAAGGGCGCCGCCCAGTCCTGGCAGATGGAGAACCGCTACAAGACCATGAACGACGGCAAATATGACTTTGGTTTCGCAGTGGAATGGATGCGCAAGGACCTGTCGATCTGCCTCAACGAGGCCCGTCGCAACGGCGCCCACCTGCCGGTGACCGCGCTGGTCGACCAGTTCTATTCCGAGGTCGAGACGCTCGGCGGCAAGCGCTGGGATACGTCGAGCCTGCTGGCACGGCTGGAGAAGTAGTCCGACCGATCCGCGACCCGATGAAAGTGCCGCCGCTCGCTTCGAGCGGCGGCACTTTCATTTTGCGCCTCTCATGACGGCTGCCTGGCTCGCCATCGCCCGAGCCACGTGCCGATGAACCCGCCCCGACGCGTCCCGGCCGAGCGCCATTGCGCGCCTCGCGACTCGCTGATACCTGTTGCAATCGCTAATCGTTCGCATCTGTTGCCGGAGAGACCGCTTGAGAAGAACGAGACTTAGGTAATGTAATAACATTACATAATTCTCGACTTCGGCTAAATCTCGTCCCCGTCACCAATGAACGTAAGGCTTGGGGCG
>JBARNF010000805.1:0-4973 GCA_049802835.1 Bradyrhizobium sp. | reverse complement strand
CCGCCATGATCACCTTGACGCCCGAAACCGTGCTGCCCGACGACGGCACCCAGGGAACGCTGGTCGGCCGCATCTGGCGGCCCGATGTCGATGGCCCGGCCGTGGTGGCCGTCCGCGATGACGGCGTGTTCGACGTCACCTCGGCGTTCCCGACCGTCAGCGCGCTGTGCGAGCAGGAGGATCCGGCCACCGCGCTGCGCGGCATGGGCGGCGAGCGGATCGGCGACCTCGCCGGGATCCTGGCCAACACGTCGCCCGATCGCCGCGATCCGGCAAAACCCTGGCTGCTGGCGCCGGTCGATCTGCAGGTGCTGAAGGCGGCCGGCGTCACCTTCGCGATCTCGATGCTGGAGCGCGTCATCGAGGAGCGCGCGCGTGGCAATCCCGCCTCCGCCGAGGCTATCCGCACCGAGGTGGTGCGCCTCGTCGGCGACGACTTCTCCAAGCTGAAACCCGGCTCCGAGCAGGCGATGCACCTGAAGCAGGTGCTGATCGCTCAGAATGCCTGGAGCCAGTATCTCGAAGTCGGCATCGGCCCCGATGCCGAGGTCTTCACCAAGGCCCCGACGCTCTCATCGGTCGGCACCGGCATGGATGCCGGGCTGCATCCGAAATCGACCTGGAACAACCCCGAGCCGGAGGTCGTGCTGGCGGTGTCGAGCCGCGGCCGCATCGTCGGCGCGATGCTCGGCAACGACGTCAATCTGCGCGACTTCGAGGGCCGCTCGGCGCTGCTGTTGTCCAAGGCCAAGGACAACAATGCCTCCTGTGCGATCGGTCCCTTGCTGCGCCTGTTCGACAACAGCTTCACGCTCGACGACGTCAGGAAGATGGATGTCGCGTTGACCGTGACCGGCAGCGACGGCTTCGTGCTGGACGGCCACTCCTCCATCAGCAAGATCAGCCGCGACCCGACCGACCTCGTCGCCCAGACCATCGGCGCCGTGCATCAATATCCCGACGGATTCGCGCTCTTCCTCGGCACCATGTTCGCGCCGGTGAAAGACCGTGACGCTGCCGGCCAAGGCTTCACCCACAAGCGCGACGACATCGTCACCATCTCGGCCCCGCAGCTCGGCCGCCTCGTCAACCGCATGCGCAACAGCGACGAATGCGAGCCGTGGACGTTCGGGCTCAGTGCCCTGATGCGCAGCCTGGCACGGCGCAAGGTGATTTGAGGCAGGCGGCCTCTACAAACTCCCTGTCATTCCGGGGCGCGCCGCCAGGCGCGAGCCCGGAATCCATACTCCGCAGCGGTCGTGAGTCAGACGACCTGAGTTGCGATCGTGTTCCACCACGAAGGCTCGTGGTTATGGACTTCGGGCTCGCTCGCTGACGCGAGCGCCCCGGAGTGACGGCGTTGATGAGTCTTGCCAGCCTCACACATGCCCTGATGCCATCTGGCTAGCGGTGCGGCGCGGCCGTTCCTGCAGCCTTGCGGCATCGCCCAGCGCCGCGCGCTCGCGGACCAGCGACAGCGCATGATCCCGTTCGCCAGCCGCGCTGCGGCGCGGCTCGGCGGGGCGTTGCAGGTCGATATCATCCTCGATCGGACCTCTCGGCACCAGCGACAGCGCCCGCTCGAACGGATCGATCGAGGCTTCGCGGCCCTTGCTGCTGTCGCGGCTCTGCTCCGGCTCCTGCGGCCGTCGCGCCACCAGGGTCTTGATGCGTCCGAGCAGGCCGGACGGTGCTTCCGGCGGGGCGGAGTCGAACGGATCGGCGTAGAAGGTGGCGCCGGCCTTCTCGACCATGCCGGCCAGCGCGCTCACCATGCGCGGCGAGCCGCAGGCATAGACGACGTCGGAGGCCGTGAGCGTCGGCATGTGCGGCTCGATCCGCCCGGTGCGGATCGAGGGATGATTGATCGGGCCTTCCTCGACGGTCGGGATGATCGTGACGTTCGGCAGCCGCGCGAGTTGCGCCAGGATCGGCGTCATGTAGAGCTGCGCCAGCTTCTTGGCGCCGGCGATGATCACCATCGGCCGGCTGCGCTGCTCGCGCAGCGCCATCGCCGCGATCGCCCAGATCGGCGCGAAGCCGGTGCCGCTGCCGGCGAGGATCAGGCGGCCGGTGCCGCCGGGGCGCAGGAAGGCATGACCATAGGGCCCCTGGATGCGCAGCCGATGCCCGGGACGAATGCCGCTACCGAGCGCCGTCGTCACGCGCCCGCCGCGCACGCGCTTGATGTTGAGGTGGATGACCCGGCCGCCGATGCGGCCCTCGAACGAGGCCGTCGGGCTATAGGCGCGCGCCGGATAGCCGTTGAAGGTGAACTTGAAGTACTGCCCCGGCAGATAGCTGATGCTCTTTTCAGGAGCGATCATCAGCTCCATGATGTCGGGCGCCACCTCGCGCAGGCCGACCAGGCGGGCCTTGGAGGTGTCGATCTCGGGCACGTCCTCCATCTCGACGTCGAGGTCGGAGACCACGCGCGCCTGGCACGCATAGATCATGCCCTGTGTGTGGGTCTCGCCGCACACCGTCTGGCCCTTGGAAACATGAACCATGCAGGTGCCGCAGGTGCCGGCGCGGCAATCGAACGGAATTTCGACGCCGTTGGCCAGCGCGCCATCGAGCAGCACGTCGCCCGCGCGGACGCGGAACTGGCGGCCCTTGACGGTGACGGTCCTGAAGTTCGACATGGTTCACTCCTCGATCGGATACGCTGTGACGGTGGTGGCTGAGAGGATGCCGCGGGATCACGCCTTGCCGGGCGTGACGCGGATCAGGTTCTTGTTGGCCGTGGTCTCGAACCGGCTCGACCAGTAGTTCGACGCCATCACCGGCCGCTTCAGCCAGCTCACCTTCGGCGAACGCACGACCAGGAACCAGAAGAAGAACGGCGTCGTGACGAGATGGGAGACCAGCGGAAACCAGTCCGGCAGCAATGACGCAGGGCCGGGGAGGCGGTACCAGTAGTAGGTGCTGACCGCGGCCGCCGCGAAGATGCGGTGCATCCGGGTGCGGGTGGCGGGCTTGTAGCGCAGGATGTTTTCGCCGATCCTGAACACGATGTAGCTGATGACAGCCGCGCCGAACGGCCAGACATAGGCGGTGATGATCGCGGCACTCCCGACCTGCTCCGGCGGATAGTCCGGGACCTGGTACCAGCCCCAGACGAAGCCCGGGAAGCTGCCGATCAGGAAGTTGCCGAGGAACTGCTGGACTTTCGTCGGCACGCCGGCGGTCGGCGTCAGCTCCGGCGTCGAGTCCGGGCACGGATTGCTGCAGGCTTCGCAGATATTGCAGCGGGCGTTCTTGAAGGTGAGGGCAGGGTTGGTGCCGTACAGCCGCTCGACGGGGTGGATCGGGCACAGCGAGGTGCACCAGCCCGAGCGCATCTCGAACAGCGCGCCCATCGCGAACGCCATGAATGCGGCCGACAGCAGCATGACCGCCGTCAGCGGGCCGTCGACGTTGAGTCCGATGCGCCGCATCGGCACCACGACGAACAGCAAGGTCACGCTGATCACCGCGAGCGTTGCCGCGCCCCATTCCGGCATCCTGATGTTCTGCGAGATGCCCACCTTGTTCGGCAGCAGATGGAAGGTCGCCATCGGGCAGATGTTGCGCCACAGGCCGGGCGAGATCGTCACCAGCGCCGGCGCGATCGGAATCAGCAGATTCCACATCAGCGCGATGCCGATGGCGGGAAAGAACAACAGCAGATTCACCAGCAGCACGCCGACGACCAGCATGACCGTCTGCATCGTCAGCCAGAACCGCCGCTCGGCCCGTCCCGTGCTGCGGCTGCCGGGCTGTGCGGCCGGCTGATACCTGGCGGGAGCCACTTGCACCGCCACGTGGGTGAGTGGGCGTGCCTCTCTGCGTCGGGGAGTGTACTCGTAGCGGGACGAACGTTGGGCGCTGTTGTTTGGCATTGCTTTCCAGGACACGGGTTGCTCTGCGCGGCTGCCCTGACGTCGCGATGCCCGAGCTCAGCTGTTAGTCAGCCAAGCCTGTTAGTTCGCGTCATCAGCGCATGCTGTGCCGCAGAATCTGCCGACGAGATGTGGCGCTTTTTGACGGCCAATATGGACGTCCCTGGGCCATGCTGCGGTCGGCCTGCGGCCGTTTGATCTGGATCAAATCGAGGAACATCAACGATTTGATCCGGATCAAGGATTGTTTTCGATCGCGTTTGATCTGGATCAATGACGGCCTTCGCTGAGACAGATTGCAGGCGCGATCAAGGCGCGCGGGCGTGATGCGCGTCGCGCCAAACGACCCGACGGGCAAATCGGGTGGGCGCGCGCAAATCCTGTCCAGCCCTACGGCGAAAAATAAACCGCTTGCCGATTTCGTGAAATCAGCATTAGAGTCCCGCTTGTTCCGTTGCGTCGGAGGGGACGTATCGCGGTCGTCATGGACGTCGGCAGCGGAATGCGATGGGCGTGTGTCGTTGCAGCGTGATCATTCGCGCGGACGAACGGCGATGCACGCACGGTCAAGTCGCGCGGTCCTGGCACCCCGATGCTGGTGTCGCCGCGGCGGCGCGCGGAAAGCGCGTCGTCGCGCACGGTGGCCAAAAGCCGGCGCACCGGGGAGAACGCGAAGCAGCCGTTAAAACCGTCGCGCAGGGAGGGCCGGGTGTGTTCGGCCAGACCTGTGGTTCCTGCCGCCTGCATTTTTTCCGCAGGCGGGCCACGGGCGCGGCCAGCGCCCGGCCTTCCCTGCGCCCTCTGTTGTCGCGGAGGGTGAAGAGAGCAGCATGACCCGGGCGAAAGCCGCCGCGGGAATGCGAACCTGTATCCGGGAGAACCTCTGTCCGTGGTCGTCATTGACGCAATCCAGACTCTTTCTGCCAGATGCATTCTGGATCGCTTCGCTGCGCTCGCGATGACGGAAACTCTCGCCTAGCCCTCCACTGTCGTCCCGGCGAACGCCGGGACCCATAACCCCAGGGAGATGTTGTTGCGCACGATGTTGGACCAGTCGTTCTTCACCACAGCCGCCGCGGCGTATGGGTC
>JBARNF010000804.1:0-5347 GCA_049802835.1 Bradyrhizobium sp. | reverse complement strand
ACCCTCCACCGGCTACACCGGCAGCTTCAGCTCCATCAGGTCCTTGGCGACGACGATGCGGCCGGAATAGTTCTTCTTCACGTCGCGCGTCCAGTCGTCGTCGGTCACCTCGGGATCATCACCCGGGACGAAATGGCTGAGCACCAGCACTTTCACGCCGGCGGCGGCGGCGATGCGTCCGACATCCTCGGTGGAGGTGTGGCTTTCGAGCAGATGCTTCTTCAGCGTCGATCCGTTCTTCGTCTTCAGCACGAGGCGATCGACCGCCGGCACATAAAGGCATTCGTGCACGAGCACGTCGGCACCCCTGGCGAACTCGGCGAGCTTCGGGTTGTAGGCGGTGTCGCTCGAGAACACGATCGCGCCATCGGGCGTCTCGAACTTGTAGGCGAAATTGTCGGTGATCGGCGGATGCGGCGTGCGGAACGCGGTCACCGTCACGTCCGCCGTCTTCACCACGATGCCGTCGTCCGTGATGTCCTTGGCGATCAGGAGTGGTCGCGGATCCGGCCGGCCCTCGTCGTCGATGCGGGTGTCGACATCGAACTGGTTGGTCGCCCAGAAACTCCTGGTCATGGCCTCCAGACCTTTGGGTCCGAACGACTGGATCGGCGTCGACAGTCCTGCGGCCCAGGCATTGTAGAACAAATTGCCGTATTCGAGATTGTGATCGGAATGGTGATGGCTGATCAGGATGTACTTCACCGATGGAATCGGAATGCCTGCTTTGACGATCTGGCGGCTGACGCCCATGCCGCAATCGATCACGAACGGTGTGCCGTTGACGACGACGAGATTGGCCGGATTGGAGGCGCCGGCACCGACGCGCGGGCCGCCCTTGGTGCCCAGGAAGACGATGCGCGTGCCGGTCCTCGTGCCTTGCGCGAAAACCGATGGCGCCGCCACGGCTCCGGCTGTTCCCAAGGCAAGCGAGAGCATTGTTCGGCGATTGATCATGGTGTCCTCCCTGTCAGTCTCGTTGCGGGGAGGCTAACCGCGCCCGAGCACCCCGTCGAGGGCTGGCAGGCCGGCGATCACCGCGATTGCGATCAGCGCATAGCAGATGGCGCGGAACACGCGCTCGCTGGCGCGGCCGAACAGCGAGGCGCCGAACGCGACGCCGAGCGCATAGATCGGACCGATCAGCATCGAGAGCTTGAGCGAGTCCCAGGTGATCAATCCGCCGGCCGCGTAGCTCGCGACCGAAAAGAAATCCGACGCACCGAAAAACAGGACGATGTTCGCCCGCGCAATCTTCGACGCGATCGGACGTCCCAGCCAATAGCCGACGATCGGCGGGCCGCCCGTCTGCGCCAGTCCGCTGCAGAAGCCTGAGATACAGCCGACGGCGACCGACAGCACGGTGTACTCCTTGCCGCGATAGCGCCAGCCGGACAGCAGCAGCGCCAGCAGCGCGACGACGAAGCCGGTGATGATCCAGCGTACTGTGACCGGGTCCAGCTGGCTGAGGAAATAGGTGCCCAGGGGCACGCCGACCAATGCACCCGCAACGATCACGGCGGTGGCCTTGCGGTCGGCCTCGCGCCAGGCCGGCGCCACCATTGGCGCCATCGCGACGAAATCGATCACCAGCAGCAATGGCGCGACCAGGCGCGGCGTCGCAAAGCTGCTCGCGAGCGGCATGAAGATCAGCGCCGCGCCGAAGCCGGAGAAGCCGCGCGCGGTCGCCGCGATGAAGGCGACGATGGCCAGCGCGACCGTCGCGAACAGGCTGAGATCGGCGGGGATGAGCCCGGACAGGCTCATCCGCGCAACGTGCCGCCGGTCTTCTTGGCGATTTCGGCGGTGATCTTGGCTGCAACAGCGTCGATCTCCTCGTCCGTCATCGTCTTGTCGCGCGGCTGCAGGGTGACGGCGATCGCGACCGATTTCTTGCCGTCCTCGATACCCTTGCCTTCGTAGACGTCGAACACGGTGACATCGGTGATCAGCTTCTTGTCGACGCCCTGCGCGGCCCGCACGATGTCGCCGGCCTTGACCTTGCGGTCGACGATGAAAGCGAAGTCGCGCGATACCGGCTGGAATGCCGAGAGCTCGAGTACCGGCTTGGCGCGGGTCGGCTTCGCCTTGGCGGCCGGAATGCGATCGAGGATGACCTCGAAAGCGACGAGCGGTCCGTCAGCCTTCAGCGCCTCCAGCGCGCGCGGATGCAGCTCGCCGAAATGGCCGAGCACGTTCTGCGGTCCCATCTGGATCGTGCCGGAACGGCCCGGATGCATCCAGGCCGGGCCGCCGGCGACGATCTGCAGCGACGCCATCGGCGCGCCGGCCGCCGCGAGCACGGCGAGCGCGTCGGCCTTGGCGTCATAGGCGCTGGCCGGCTGTGATCCCGTCCAATGCCGGCCGAGGCCCTTCGACGACGCAACACCGCGACGGATGCCGCTCGCGGCCACGAACTGATCCGCAGGGCCATCGCCTTTGAACACCTGCCCGACCTCGAAGATCGCGGCGTCGCCGAAACCGCGGTCGGCATTGGCCTGCGCCGTCGCGATCAGGCCCGGCAGCAGGCTCGGGCGCATGTCGGAAAGGTCGGCGGCGATCGGGTTCGCAAGCGCGAGCTCGGCCTTGCCGCCGCCAAACAGCTCGGCCGCAGGCTTGGCAATGAACGACCAGGTCACGGCCTCGACCATGCCGCGCGTGGCCAGCGCGCGCTTGGCGCGCCGCGTGCGCAGCTGGATCGGCGTCAGCACCGGCTTGCGTGGGGCATCGCCGCGTTCGAACGGTGTCATCGGCACCTTGTCGACGCCGACGATGCGCACGACCTCCTCGACGATGTCGGCCTTGCCGTGCACGTCCGTGCGCCAGGATGGCACCGCGACCTTCACGACCGGACCGTTGCCGGCGACCACGAAGCCGAGATGCGTCAGGATTCGCCGCAGCTCCGTCAGCGGCACCTCGATGCCGGCGAGGCGCTTCACCTCGGTAAGCGGAAAATCGATGATGCGATCATCGCCGAACCGGTTGCCGACCACAACGTTCTCAGAGGCCGTGCCGCCGCACAGCTCGAGCACGAGCTTGGTGGCCATCTCCAGGCCGGGCACCATGAAGGCCGGATCGACGCCGCGCTCGAAGCGATAGCGCGCGTCGGAATTGATGCCGAGCTTGCGGCCGGTCTGGGCGATGTTGATCTCGTTCCACAGCGCCGATTCGATCAGCACGTCGGTGGTCTCAGCATCGCAGCCGGAGGCCTCACCGCCCATGATGCCGGCGAGCGACTCGACGCCGGCCTCGTCTGATATGACGCACATCGTGCTGTCGAGTGTGTAGGTGCGGCCGTCGAGCGCGAGCAGCGTCTCGCCGTCGCGCGCGCGGCGGACGACGAGATTGCCCTTGACCTTCTTGGCGTCGAACACGTGCAGCGGCCGCGCGCGGTCGAACGTCATGTAGTTGGTGATGTCGACCAGCGCGTTGATCGGCCGCAGGCCGATCGAGGTCAGGCGCTGCTGCAGCCATTTCGGCGACGGACCATTCTTCACGCCGCGCACCAGCCGCAGCGCGAAGCCCGGACACAGCTTCTCGTCCTCGACCGTGACCTTCACCGGGCAGGGGAGCTCGCCCTTGATGGGCTTGATGCCGGGGTCCTTGAGCTTGCCCATGTCGGCCGCGGCGAGGTCGCGCGCGATGCCGTGCACGCCGGTGCAGTCCTGGCGGTTCGGCGTCAGGTTGATCTCGAACTGGGGATCGCCGAGCCCGGCCCATTCCGCATAGGGCTTGCCGATCGGCGCATCCGCCGGCAGCTCCATGATGCCGTCGTGATCGTCGGAAATCTGCAGCTCGGCCGCCGAGCACAGCATACCCCGGCTCTCGACGCCTCTGATGGTGCCGACCGAGAGCGTGATGTTCTTGCCGGGAATGTAGGTGCCTGGTGGCGAGAACACCGAGACCAGCCCCGCGCGCGCGTTCGGCGCGCCGCACACCACCTGGACCGGCGCGCCGCCGTCACCGGTGTCGACCATGCAGACGCGCAGCCGGTCGGCGTTCGGATGCTGCTCGGCGGAGACGACGCGCGCGATTTTGTACGGCGCGAGCAGCTTCGCCTTGTCCTCGAGATGCTCGACCTCGAGGCCGATCATGGTGAGCTTGTCGGCGAGCGCCCCGACCGGCTCGTCGGTGTCGAGATGGTCCTTCAGCCAGGACAGCGTGAATTTCATGGCTCTTTCCGCTTCCGCTGATTCAGGTCCTTTTCCCTCCCCCGCGTGCGGGGGAGGGTCAGGGTGGGGGCTCTCGCCGCAATGGCAGCGGCTATGGTTTCGAGGACGCCGCTGCGATTCGTCATCACGTCGTTGTTGGCAAAGCGCAGGATGTGAAATCCCTTGGCTTCGATCACGGCGGAGCGCGACGCGTCGCGCTGCTCGCCTTCGGTCGAGAAGTGCTCTCCGCCGTCGAGCTCGATGACGAGACGGGCTACGTGGCAGACGAAGTCGACGATGTAGCGGTCGATCGGAACCTGACGGCGAAAGCCCGCGCCGAGCAGGCGATGGCCACGTAGTTCCGACCATAATATCCGTTCGGCATCCGTCGAGTTTTGGCGGAGTATCCTCGCATTCGATCGAAGCTTTGGGGAGACGGTCCAGATGGGCTTTTCGTCGTCCATCGACACCTCCTGCGCGGAGACACCCCCACCCCAGCCCTCCCCCGCAAGCGGGAGAGGGAGTCCGACCGTCCGGGCGGAGAGATCGGGGCCGGCAAGTCTCACGAGCTCAATCCTCCCGCGAGGGTCGGCACGTCGAGCGGCTTGAAGCCGTAATGGGACAGCCAGCGGACGTCGCCTTCGAACAGCTGGCGCAGGTCGCTCATGCCATATTTCAGCATCGCGATGCGGTCGATGCCCATGCCCCAGGCAAAACCCTGGTACTCGTCGGGATCGATGCCGCAGGCGCGCAGCACGTTCGGATGCACCATGCCGCAGCCGAGAATCTCCAGCCAGTCCTCGCCCTCGCCGAAGCGGATCTCGCCCTTGTCGCGGCGGCACTGGATGTCGACCTCGAGCGACGGCTCGGTGAACGGGAAGAACGACGGCCGGAACTTCATGTTGATGTGGTCGACCTCGAAGAACGCCTTGCAGAACTCGTGCAGGATCCATTTGAGGTGGCCGAGATGCGAGCCCTTGTCGATGACGAGGCCCTCGACCTGGTGGAATTGCGGCGTGTGCGTCGCGTCGGAGTCGATGCGGTAGGTGCGGCCCGGGCAGATCACGCGGATCGGCGGCTTCTGCGTCAGCATGGTCCGCACCTGCACCGGCGAGGTGTGGGTGCGCAGCAGCAGGCGCGAGCCGTCCGGCTTCGGGTTGAAGAAGAACGTGTCGTGCATCTCCCGCGCCGGATGG
>JBARNF010000803.1:0-4954 GCA_049802835.1 Bradyrhizobium sp. | reverse complement strand
GCTTCAGACCGGCTGGAGAAAAGTCGTGCCTCAACCTCATCGATTACCAGCGCATTATCGACCTGTGAATCGCCTGACAGAATATAAACCCCGTCGTCTCGTTCAAAAAAGTGCAATCTTGGGCTCTGGACGTCATTCTTGGTGTCTCCGCAAAGAAGCGATCCGAAGGCTCTACCTGGTTCGAATTCTGTAGACTGCAGATATCTGTCAGAGATGATTTCTTCAGCGGCACCTTGATCGATCAGTATGAATTTCATTGGGCCTCTCCGATACTTGGTAGCTTGTTCCAAAGTCCGTCAAGTACTGATTGATCTAGATCGGGCAGTCCGATACGCGAAAATAGAATCGAAAAAACCTGCATCAGGTGCTCGATGTGCGGAGACTGTAACTGTCCTATTGGCATCCCGAACGACTCTCTTTCGAACGAAAGACGACCGACAAACTGCGGTCGTTCTGCGCATGCGAGTGAATATTCTTCGCACGATATTCCTTCGCCAATCCTGGTGGCTAACTCGCGAGGGATGTGACGAATTTCGCGAAGAAGAACCACATGTCCCTCATTTGAGCCGACGGGAATGACTGAGGGTAGAAAATAGAAACCATTCAAGCTCTGGTGAATGAGTTCGCGAAGTAGAGAGTCTCTCTCTCCGGCGTATTTGTTTCCGATTTCGCGTGCGAGTTGTTTTGACGGCTCGCTTTCCTGAGCTTTCAGTATGAGCCGATAGTCTTCGATCAGCGCCTGAAATGAGTCGCGGGCCTTTTGGTCAGCTTTGCTACCAGGCGAACTTGCAAAAAGTGTCTCCAGGATACTTTCAGGTGATTGCGTTAGCATGATGCTGTCGCTGTACTTAGCCGACTTAAGTAATCGCCGCATTCGACCTGAAAGATCCTTCGATATCCTGTGACATAATAGAAGGCGCCCGTCTCGATGAATCCAATCATCCAAGGTGACTACCGGTAGGTAGTTTAAGACTTCCGCCTTGTTCTGCGCAACATCGCAGCGAGCCGTAATTACAAGGCCGTGTACATTACAATTTGGGTAGTCTTCCGCTGAGGCGCACGTGAATAGCGTGCCTTGCGTTAGCATCCCAAGCCTGGGAAGAGAGATGTTGTTCGCCATTGCAATCCAGTTGCCCAGGTTTAGTTGTCGCCAAGAAAAGTATTAATCGAATAATGATCCATTTTCTGGAATGAATCTTGGGTCGTTTCGCCTCAGCTCACCCGCTCAATTAACTCCATGGCGCCCGCTGGCGCACGCACCTTGCCCTCGTGGATGACATAGGCGAACACGTCACGCGGTGTTTTCTTGGGCGCCTTGTCGTCGACCCGTGGCAGATCGTCCGGCTCGCCACCGCTGGCCCACAGCTGCAGCCGCTTCGCCCAGGCGTCGAGCTGCTTCGGCGGATAGCAGGTCGCGAGTTCATCATTGCCCTTCTGCAGCCGCGCATAGACGAAGTCGGCGGCGACGTCGGCAATCGCCGGATACTTGCCGTGCTCGGCGTACACGACCGGCGTTGCGAATTCGCGCAGCAGCGCGACGAAGCCGGGCACGCAAAAACTGTCATGCCGGACCTCGACGACGTGGCGCAGCTTGCGGCCGTCGATCTCGCGCGGCAGCAGCTCCAGGAACTTGCCGAAATCGGCCTCGTCGAATTTCTTGGTCGGCGCGAACTGCCACAGCACCGGCCCGAGTCGGTCGCCGAGCTCGAGCACGCCGGTGTCGTAGAAGCGCTTCACGGAGTCGCCGGCCTCGGCGAGCACGCGGCGGTTGGTGGCGAAGCGCGGTCCCTTCAGCGAAAAGATGAAACCGTCGGGCACCTCGCGCGCCCATTTGCGAAAACTCTCCGGCTTCTGCGAGCCGTAATAGGTGCCGTTGATCTCGATCGAGGTCAGCTTGGAGGCGGCGTATTCGAGCTCCTTCGATTGCGGCAGCTTGTCCGGATAGAACACGCCGCGCCAGGGCGCGAAGGTCCAGCCGCCGATGCCGATGTAGATGTGGCTCTTGGATTGCGAAGCGCGTGCAGGGACTTTGCTCACGGAGTTGTTCCGTTGCCGATGAGGAGGGGTGTTGCGGTAGGGACAGTAGTCAACTGCGGCGGTTCTGGCCAGTTCAGTGCTGTTGCGCGGCGGCTCTTCCAGCCGTCCGGCGCCTCGTGTATCCAGGGAACGGGGCGGGTAGGGGAGATGTGCACATGAGAGCAGAATCGGTCGGCGGCCTGCTGGGCGCGATCGTCGCGGCCGCCGTGCTTGCGGCGGCCTTCTACTATGTTCCCGTCGGGCCGATGGCCCGCCCGATGCAGCCCAGGGTCGAGGTGCCGCCGACGCAGGTGCAGACGGTTCCGGTGGCACCCGCCGTGCGCGGACCGGTCGTGCGCGAGGTTCCGAACTAGGCGGGATCCAGCCCGGATGGGCGCAGCGACATCCGGGTTCTTCCGTGCAGCTCGTGGGACCCCGGATGTCGCTGGCGCTCATCCGGGCGACGGGCGCGAGGGGCCCTTGTATTCCGGCCGAGGCACCCCACTTCTCTATGGACGGTGACGTCGAGCTTAAGGGCTCCGGCACCGAGACGACCACGGCAGAGCGGTTGCGCCGGATGTACGCGCGCCCTTTGTTTGTGGTCGTTGGCGTTTTGGGCCTTCGCCGTCCCAAGAGGTGCATGGCGGCACCACCGGCCGGCCTTTTTGCACGTCGCCACGGCTGTTGCGCTTGGCAGTGTGGGATGCGGCAGATATACGCATCCGCACCATGAACGAAGCCCTTCGACCGGCCCCGCCTGTGCCCCTGCAAACCCCTGATATTCCGATCGTTTCGGTGGTCGTCCCGACCTTTAACGAGCGCGATAATGTCACCACGCTGTACCGGCGGCTGGAGGCGGCATTGAAGGACGTGCCCTGGGAGGTCGTGTTCGTCGACGACAACTCGCCGGACGGCACCTGGCAGGTGGTGCGCGAATTGTCGCGCAGCGACAGCCGCGTTCGCTGTGTCCGCCGAATCGGCCGCCGCGGCCTGTCCGGCGCCTGCATCGAGGGCATCCTCGCCGCCAGCGCGCCTTTTGCCGCAGTCATCGACGCCGACCTGCAGCATGACGAGACCCAGCTGCCGAAGATGCTGTCGCTGCTGCAGAGCGGCGCGGCCGAGCTCGTGGTCGGCAGCCGCTATATCGAGGGCGGCAGCGCGGCGAGCTTCGACACCAAGCGCGCGGGAGCAAGTGCCTTCGCCACCGAGATCGCGCGCCGCGCGCTCAAGGTCGAGGTCAACGATCCCATGAGCGGCTTCTTCATGATCCGCCGCGACCGCTTCGAGCAGATCGCCCCGAAGCTGTCGACGCAGGGCTTCAAGATCCTGCTCGACGTCATCGCCAGCGCGGAAGGCGGCCTGCGCACCGTCGAGGTGCCCTATACGTTCGGCTCGCGCCTGCATGGCGAGAGCAAGCTCGACTCGATGGTCGCGCTCGACTTCCTCGGCCTCGTGCTGGCCAAGATGACCAACGACATCGTGTCGCTGCGCTTCCTGCTGTTCGCGATGGTCGGCGGCCTCGGCCTGTTCGTGCATCTGGCTACGCTGTTTCTCGGTCTCAATTTGTTCGACCTGCCGTTCGCGGAGGCGCAGGGGCTCGGTGCCTTCGTCGCGATGACCTCGAACTTCATCCTCAACAACTTCCTCACCTATCGCGACCAGCGGCTGAAGGGCTTTACCCTGCTGCGCGGCCTGCTCATGTTCTATCTGGTCTGCTCGGTCGGCCTGCTCGCCAATGTCGGTGTCGCCTTCTCGGTCTACGACCAGGAGCCGATCTGGTGGCTGGCGGGTGCGGCCGGCGCGCTGATGGGCGTGGTCTGGAATTACGCAATCTCCGGACTGTTCGTCTGGCGCAAGCGATGACGCCTGCGGCTGGCGCCGGTGACGCCCGGCTGGTCCGCAACGTCTGGCTGACCATCACGGGTCTCGTCGTGCTCAGGCTGGTCGCCGCCGCGGTCACGCCGATCACCTTCGACGAAGCCTATTACTGGATGTGGTCGAAGCATCTGGCGGGCGGCTATTACGATCATCCGCCGATGGTCGCACTCGTGATCCGCCTGGGCACGCTGATTGCCGGCGACAGCGAGCTCGGCGTGCGGCTGGTCTCGGTCCTGCTCGGCCTGCCCATGAGCTATGCGGTCTATCGGACCGCGCAGATCCTGTTCGGTGGGGTGCGCGTGGCGGCCACCGCGGCGCTGCTGCTCAACGTCACCTTGATGGCAGCCGTCGGCACCCTGATCGTGACGCCCGATGCGCCGCTGCTGGTGGCCTCGAGCTTCGTGCTGTTGTTCTGCGCCAAGGTGCTGGAGACGGGCAGGGGCGTCTGGTGGCTCGCGGTCGGCGCCGCCGTCGGCGCGGCGCTGCTGTCGAAATACACCGCAATGTTCTTCGGCGCGGCGATCCTGATCTGGCTGCTCGCGGTGCCGAAGCTGCGGCATTGGCTGGCCTCGCCCTGGCCCTATCTCGGCGGTGTCGTGGCGTTTGCGATCTTCTCGCCCGTCATCCTGTGGAATGCCGATCACCAGTGGGTATCGTTCATCAAGCAGCTCGGCCGCGCCAGGATCGAGGATTTCCGTCCTGTCTACATCGCGGAGCTCGTTCCGACCCAATTCGCCTTCGCCACGCCGCTCGTCTTCATCCTCGGCGTGATGGGGCTCCATGCGCTGGCGCGGCGCAGGGCGGGAGAGCCGGCCTCGCGCGTGCTGGTCGAGGTCATGGTCTGGGTCATCGTGGCCTATTTCTTCTGGCATGGGCTGCATGCCCGCGTTGAGGCCAACTGGTTCGCGCCGATCTATCCGGCCTTCGTCGTGGCCGCTGCGGCTGCCGCCCATCTCGTCACCTGGCAGCCGCGCGAGCAGCGCACCGCCGGGTTCTGCCTGCGCTGGGCGGCGCCCGCCGGCGTCGTGATGTTCATTGCGCTGATCGTGCAGGCCAACAC